>NZ_JBHFNQ010000110.1:0-24670 GCF_041929345.1 Floridaenema aerugineum BLCC-F46 | reverse complement strand
TGTGGAAATTGCTAAAACCATGAAATCTATCTCTGCTGTACACTTATTTCAAACTTTTAAAGATTTGAAAAAGCGTCGTTTTTGGGGTTCTGGGATGTGGAGTGACAGCACTTTTTATTCTTCTGTCGGTGGTGCTTCGGAAGAGGCTGTTAAGCGATATATTGACTCCCAAAAACGACGCTAATTGTTAAAGGAGGGGGCATCGAACCCCCTCCTTTAACCGTGCTTTCATCCCCACCCACAAGGGGATGGGGTTTTACGCACGTTCAATAAAGTTTGATTGAGTAATCAAATTAGCAGCAACCCCATTTAAAGTTGCTAACAACTCGTTACTACCAAGCAACCTAATTAAGGTATTATTTCCACTTTGCACAACTGACAATTGTGGGAAAGTCAAACCACCCGATAAACCTAACAAATCCACCCCAACTTGGAAATCAGTAATTACCTCACTGCCTTTAGCAGATAACACAAATCGATCGCTACCATTGCCACCTTTGAGGTAATTATTTCCGCTATCACCAAAGAGCAAATCATTACCATCACCACCAGCTAAGGTGTCATCACCTTGACCACCATAAAGAGTATCATTTCCGGTTTCACCAAAGAGCCAATCTGCGCCTTTATTGCCAAAAATTGAATCATTACCATCTCCACCGCAAATTTCATCATTACCATCTCCACCGAAGAGAGTATCATTATCATCTCCACCGCAGAGAAAATCATTGCCTAAATCGCCAAAAAAGCGATCGTCTCCAGTTCCTCCGAACAGAAAATCATTATCTTTACCACCGAAGAGAGTATCATTACCATTCTGGGCAAAAATAAAATCAGTGCCAGCATTACCATAAAGCAAATCATTACCTTCACCGCCAAAGATGGTATCGTTATCGCTGCCTCCCAATGTATCAATAGTACCAGCACCAAAAATAGTATCGTCGCCTAAATCTCCAGCTAAAACATCATCGTTTTGATCGCCGTATATTACATCATTACCTTTACCACCACGCACCAAATCATTATTTTGACCACCGCGAACAGTATCATTGCCTTGGTTGCCATTTACGAAATCAATATCTTCGTTACCGTTGAGAAAATCGTCGCCTTCACCACCAGAAAGCCAATCGTTTCCTTTACTACCATAAAGGCTATCACTTCCAGTTCCGCCAACTAAATTATCATTACCCCCTTCGCCTAGTACAAAATCATTGCCACCTAAACCGAGAAACTGATCGTTTAACTGTGTACCGACAATAAGTTTATTGTTGCCATCATTATTTATGGAATTGTTAACTGGATTCAAATTCGATAAACGAGCAGACAAATTATTCAGATCGGGAGGAGTAATAAAATCACAGTAGCACTCCCACTCATCGACAATGGGAAGACTGGCGTTATTAGAAGTACCAATGTTGTAGCCATTACCACTAGTTAAAACCAGTTGGACTGTTTTACCTGCTTCAAATACTGCACCTGCTACAGGGGTAACTTTTAAGGTAGCGGTTTTTTGTCCGGCAGCAATGGTAAAACTGGTCGCAGTCAGGTTAGTAATATTTGAGCTTGTCACTAAGCTGTAGTTGCTAGTAAAGGTGGCAGTTCCAGCGAGGCTATAGTTGACGATCAGACCGCCTGAAGGTGCGGGGTTATCTAAGGTGATGACAAAGCTGCCATCACAGATGCCTCTTTCTCTGCTAGTAATATCAGGAGTAATGGTGAGGGTGGGTAAAACTTCCTGTTTGGTGACAAAGGTGGTAGTGCTACTGGAAATACCTGTGGTGTAGACGTTGCCATTACTGTCGGTGGCGATGCCGTAGCCGATCGCTAAATTACTACTATTCCCGGTATTATTACCTGCGATCGCATTTACCGAAGTGACTTTGCCATTGCTGTCCAGTTTGGCTAAAAAGAAGTCACTGTTTCCTTGGGCTGTGACGATTGTACTCCCAAAGGTGACGCTACCAATGAATTGGCCTGTAGTGTAGATATTGCCGTTAGTGTCGATCGTGATGCCATTACTTGTAGCAGAGTTACTCACCCCCAAATTTTTCGCCCAAGTGATGTTACCACTGCTGTCCAGTTTAGCTACGAAGATGTCACTGCTTCCTTGGGCAGTCAAGATGGTACTGCCGAAGGTGATACTGTTAGAGAATTCGCCTGTGATGTAGAGGTTGCCACTTTTGTCGCCCACGATGCTTCTGCCAATCTCAGTGGCGTTGGTGGTATCACCGAAATCTTGCGCCCAAAGTACGTTGCCATTACTATCCAATCTGGCTACGAAGATATCACCGCTGCTTCCTTGAGCAGTCAAAGAACTATTCCCGAAGGTCGCTTTGTCCCTGAATTCGCCTATGATGTAGGCGTTGCCGTTGCTGTCGGTGATAATACTCCTACCAATGTCGTCTTGAGTACCCCCCAAGCTTTTCGCCCAAGTGACGTTACCACTGCTATCCAGTTTGGCTGCGAAAATATCTCGATCGCCACTGGAAGTCAGGATTGTGTTCCCGAAGCTGATGGAATCAGAGAAATAGCCTGTAACGTAGAGGTTGCCGCTACTGTCGCTAGAGATGCTGCTACCTTGGTCGTTGTTGTTAGAACCGAAACTTTTCGCCCAAATAAAGTTGCCATTGCTGTCCTGTTTGGCTATGAAAATGTCTCGCTCTCCTTGGATTATGGGAATAGTTCCCAAGGAGACGGGAATAGAGAAAGCGCCTGTGGTGTAGAGGTTGCCGCTTTTGTCGGTGGTGATACTGTAACTCACCGTTCTACCAGCAGTAGTTCCCAAATTTGTTGCCCAAGTGATGTTGCCACTGCTGTCTAGTTTGGCTGTAAAGATGTCTTGCTCTCCGATCGAAGTTAAGATCGTACTTCCGAAGGTAACGCTGCCACTGAACTGACCTGTAATGTAGAGGTTGCCGCTACTGTCGGTGACGATGCTGCTGCCAACGTCGCTGGAGGTATCACCGAAATCTTCCAACCAAATACCATCGCTCATAGTGTATTCCTAATAACTCCTCCCTTAGTTAGATGTTGGGGGGATTTCCTTGGTTCCCGGTGGTAATGAAAGCAACAGTATTGTAAAACTTCACTTAAAGTATAGTCAAACATTATTAACTCAAGTTGCTACTTATTAATTTTGTGTAAATTTGTGGGTTGTCCTGTGCGTAACTAGGCGGAAAATTCTGGTGATTTACCAGGCATTGTGGTGTCTGACGCACCCTACGGGATATAACTAGCAAGTTGCGTTATTACTCTTTTGTCTTTTGTTGATAGAGAAAACAACTAAAAGAATTGCATTTGTTTGATTTATAATTAATCATATTCCTAATTACTCCTCCCTTAGTTAGATGGTAGTGGAATTTCCTTGGTTCCCAGGCGATTAAAAGCACTTTTCAGGTAAGTGAGGTACAAAGAAACCCGGTTTCGCAGAAGAAACCGGGTTTCTTTTGTGTACTTCATAAACCTGCAATCTGCTCTTGATTAATCCTGATTATCATCTAAATCCTACTAAACCCGCCCCTCCAAACTCAAAACTTTTTCCCAGTCCCCTATCCATTATTTAACGCTGCTTTTGGATAAGCAATACGTTTATGGTGAAACTGTTGCCAAACTTGGACAAAAATTTCGGCTATTTGGGACATTTCTGGGCGGGTTAAACCGGAATCTACTAATTGATTATCTTGCCAACGTGCCTTCAAAATTTTGTTAACCATTACCAAAGCTTCTTCGTAAGTGGCATCTTTCAAACTCCTTAAAGCTGCTTCGCAAGAATCAGCTAACATAACAACTCCGGTTTCCCGTGATTGAGGAATTGGCCCTGCATAACGGAAAAAAGATTCATCTACAGGTTCTTTTTCTTGTTGTTTTGCCTGATGATAAAAATAGGCAATTTGCATTGTTCCTTGATGTTCAGGAATGAATGCTTGAATTGCTTTAGGTAAGCGATAGCGACGCGCCATAACTAACCCTTCAGTAACGTGCTTTTTAATAATTGCGGCACTAAAATAAGGGTCATTAATTTGGTCGTGTTTATTTGGCCCGCCCATTTGATTTTCAATAAATCCTTGAGGGTCGTGTAATTTGCCGATGTCGTGATATAAAGTTCCGGTGCGGACTAATTCGACATTGCAATCTAAAGCTTTTGCGGCTGCTTCTGCTAAAGTTGCCACGAATAAAGTATGTTGAAAAGTTCCGGGTGCTTCTTCTGCCAAACGTTTTAAAAGTGGGCGGTTTGGGTTAGCTAATTCTGCCAAACGAACGGGGGTAACTAAGTCAAATAATTGTTCTAAATAGGGGCTAATTCCTAATGCTACGACACTCCAAGCAACACCTGTGAGACTGTAAATTGCTGCTTCTTGGAGTACGGCTAACCAGATTGAACCGGCGGCGGCGCTGAGAAGTAAATTAAGAGTGAGGTAAACGATTCCTTCGGTTAGACCGATGCCAATTCCTAGTAAAGCGAGTTCTTCGCGCGATCGCAATCTCCCCGCCATCAAACTCCCCACCATCGCCCCAGCGGCATTCGCCAACAAATGATCCCAAAGAATATTTTCCATGCCAATAGGCAAACCCAAGGTCAGTAAACCAACTGTAGTTAAACCCAAAGCGGAACCATAAAAACTGCCCACCAGCAAACCCACAGCTGGCAGACTGCTGTAATTCACGCCCAAACTGACCAATAAAGGAACACTTAAAGCCAACAGCAGGATTAAAACGTGGTCACGTTGGCGCAATCCTGCATGAAAGCGCCTTTCTACCCAGCAAAAAACGAGTACACCACCGCTAACTAATACGCCACAGCCAACCAAACCCCACCAATTTACTTCCCGACGGCTTAATTTAAAGTGATCGAGCAAGACAAATTCCCTTTGGGTAATTTGTTGACCTCCTTTGACAATTATTTCTCCTTTGCGTATTTCAACTATTTCTGGTTTAACTTGCTGTGCAGCTTGTTCAGCTTGCAGCTTTGTTTGTTCTGCATCTTCGATTAAATTCGGTTTTAGGGCACCAACTATCAGCTGAGTAACTACAGGTTGGGCGGTTTCTGGTACTAAATTTTTTACCTGCACTCTTACAGCTTGCTGTTTCAACACCAAGGGTAAACCAGGAGCTATACCTTGAGTAAGAATGCGTTCTAGTGCTTGAGAAATTCCGGCTTGAGTTTTGCGCCAATCCGCTTCCGTCAACTCTAAAAAGGATAAATTTGGCGAATCTTCGGCTTCAGAAAGCAATTTACTGGACAAATTTGCTATTGCTTGGGCATAGCGCACACGGACTTGGGAAATTGTATTTATTAGTGTTGCTAATCCCTCTGGATTAATGCGGCGATAGGCTTTGAGTTCGTTAATGACTTGTTGTACTTGTGGAGAGTTGACCTCTGGGGAAGAAGCATTGGCAGGGAGTTCATTGACATTCTCTATTTTCTCATTGGGATTGTTTAATCCGGCTAAAATTGCTTGCCATTCCGATTCTGAGCAACTCCGCAAGTAAATTTGGGTGGCAGTGGATAAAACGGATGTAAAGGGAAATTGTCCAGCAATGCGGCGAGATTGGTTGATTTGCTGAATTTTTTGCTGTAATTCTTGATAAATCTGATGATTAACATTGGGATCGACCATTAATACTGGTATTAATCCCCTACGGGCTGCTTTTTGTTTTACTTCTGTGGTTTTCGGGTCTGCCACTGTTGCGTCTCGAGGAGCCACAATGGTGACGGGGGCTAAGGTGTCTACATCGAGTTTTGGCTGATTGTAGAAGCGATGACCCATAGCGCTGGTCAGGGAAATCACTGCCATGACTAAGGCAACTTTGGGGCGTTTCCCACTTTTGGAGCGCCGACAGTTTAGGGCTTGAGTTTGACAAGGATTTGTTTCTACAAGCAAGTTCCGCAGGTGTTTGAGCACCAGCTTGTAAATAGATTGATGCCGTTCGGGAGCCTTTGGCGAAGAGACAATCTCTTGGTCGGGTTTAGGTTTTGACGAACGGTATGTACGTTTGAATGTTTTTAAAAGAGCCATGCTGAGGGCAATTCTCCGCCATTGCTTAAGCTGTTTTGTCCACGAATAAAACGTTTTCATCTAAGAGCGGCGGTACACCCTGAACTCGGTATTTAGATGAGACAAAGTGTTACTCATTTGGTTATTATAGAAGGTTGATTGAAAAATGAGGCTCTATCAATGGTTGTATAAAAAATACCAATAATGCTGAAGAGTAGTTAGGATCTGCTTCTCCAGTCGTTAATCTAGTGTTTAAATTTAGATGAATCACTAACATAGGCACTAACAGCGATTTATCCAAGACAGATGCCAGAGCGATCGACAGTGTACCAGTGGGATCGCCGATTTTGCTTTGATCCCTAGCTTATGGGAAGTCTAGCAGAAGATCAAGCATCAGCCTATCTAGCATTTCATTTCTATAATTTATGTTAATCAAACTAATTACAAGTAATCGCACAGAAAGTCGAAAGGGTCTTCTTCCCAGCAAGGTTCTGGACACATTAAGTTGAGATAGTGGGCGAGTTCTGCTTCTACTTCTGCGGCATCCTCTGGCTCGAACATTTCTGTTAAAGCTTGTAAGTCTCTTTCTCTCAGGGAAGACAGGGGGGCGGCGTGATTAACAACTTGGGAGTATTCTTTTTCCGTAGTTTTACTTACCTGGGTGTCTGTCTGATGAACTTTTCGTAAAGCAGGACTGCGGGAAATTTTTTGAGCAGCTTGGGAACTAAAAAGAATTAGCTCGCTTAGGGGGCTAGTGTCTTCAGGGTCGGATTTGGTGAGATACATAGGGCTGACTCGGAGGACTAACAGGGAATCGGGTGCAAAATGTGTTTGCAACTCAGGCTAAGGCTGAGAATGCAGGAACAAGCTCACTAGACGAGGTTAGGTTTAGGAATTGAGAAAGAGTCCCCTGACCAGAAAAATCCTTAGCTCCGCGTAATTATGTAATTTTCTGCACTTTGATTGATAATTTTTGGTAATTTCTGGTCAGAACCTAACTCGTTCGATTTTAAGTTTAAGTGTTTTCACTATACTTGTACCAATTTCCTAATTTCGAGCTAAGTTCGGTTACTTCACAGTATCTTTACAATAGAGTCAAAAAATTTAACTAGAAGTAAATTCGATCGCGAATACTTTGTATTTTTTAATACTTTTTGGGTGACTGGAGGAGGCTCCGGGGCTACTGGGAGTCCCGGAGCTTGAAAAATCCATTACTCAAAACGTTCTTCAAAACTCAAAACTCAAAATTCAAAACTCTGTTGTGCCTTCTGCCTTCGGTTTAAGAGTTAGAATTCGCTGGTTTCAGCCGGAGGTGGGCCACCACTACCTGGTATTTGGTTAAAGCGGTTTTGATCGTTGTCGTTGCGGTAAACACAGTCAATTTCGGGTGAACTTTCCAGGGCTCCTGTGTAACCGAAGGTGTTCATCCGCAGTTTACAATCTCGTACTTGTTCGCCGTTGATGAGTTTTCTTTGCTCTAAAATTGACCAGTTGTTGGTACGTAACACGCATCCGGGCTGCATTTTTGGTTGAGATATGTAGACGCTAAAGGGGTTGAGGGTGACGAAAACGCGGGTGTCGGTGACGATCGCACTGGCTCCATATTGAGCGCAAAGTGCGGCGTTGGGGGCGCTGCGATCGATAAATTCGCGAGAATAGACGTTACTGCCGGAATCAGAAGTTGCTGTAGTACTAAAGGCAATGCCAATTCCGATTCCTAAAATGAAAACACCTGCAATAATTGCTAATGATGTGTAGTTAAACAGTGAAGGTTTACTGGTGGATGATGTAGGTCTGTTAGTCACAGTGGGGGATTTACGTCTCATAATTACTCGACAAGTTTTACCAATTTTATTTAATGCGTAAGCGGAACTGGTACTACTGTTTCCAGTATGCCCTTAATTTTAAGTTGTGTGGTAAAGTTTAGCTGCCACCTCAACTTAAGAGCTAACTGTTACTATATCAGGCTGAGTTTAGGGTGGCTAGGAAAAATGGTTCTGAACTAAATGCGTAGTTATCCACTAGTCAGTATTTGTATTCCTGTGTATAACGCTGGTGAATTTATTGCACCACTACTTCAGTGTCTTGAAAGCAATAGTTATCCGCATACGGAAATTATTATTTCTGATGATGCTTCTCAAGATGGGTCTTTAAAGTTATTACAATCTGCGAATTTACCCAATTGTCGAATTTTTACTCATGCTAGATATGGATTGGTTGGGAATTGGAATTTTTGTATTTCCCAAGCTCAAGGTAAGTATGTCAAGTTTTTATTTCAGGATGATGCGATCGCTCCAGACTGCATTACCAAAATGGTAGATTTAGCTGAACAAGATGAGGAAATTGGTTTAGTTTTCTGTCCGCGTCGCTTAGTTTTTGATTGGTCGATCGATGCCAATTTCATTAAAGGTATGCAAAATTTACATCAGCGCTGGACTCGGTTAGAATCAATTCAATCTGGTCTAAGTTTGCTCAGAGATCCCAATTTTTTAAAGCCGCCTTACAATAAAATTGGTGAACCGACGAATGTGTTAATTCGTCGAGAAGTTTTTCCACAAATTGGTTTGTTCGATCCAAGTTTTAAGCAATTATGCGATCTGGAAATGTGGTTGCGGATTATGGCTGATTATAAAGTGGGTTTTGTCGATGAGGAATTGGCAACTTTCCATATTCATGCTGAACAAACAACTAATCGTAATTTAAATGGCGATCGCATTGCCACTTTGTTTGAGATTTATAAAGTATGGCTAAAAATTATTTTTAATAAAACTTATCATTCCTTACCCAAGGATTTACGACAAAATCTCAGACAGGAACTAATCAAAATTCTCTTAATTAAAGGAGCAAAAAGCATCATATTATTGAGATGGTATCAAGCACAGAGAGTTAAGGAGTTACTGACAGAGGCTTTGGTAACAAAACTAGAACTAGCTAGTGATGAGTAATTCTAATAGTTACTAATCCAGCGTGGCAGAAAGAGCATCCTTAACAATATCCTAAATAGGTAAACAGTACCATGACTGAAATTTCCAACATTCGCAAGTTACTATCCGACCCAAATTTAGGGCTATTCCCCCAGATAGACAAAGCAATTAAAGATATCCAAACGAGCTTTACTGAGTACAAAGAAATTTTCCACTTTGAGCATTACGATCTAGAATTTGGTACTTGCCAAACTCACGTCACTGCTAACGATGCTAGACCAATTATTGCCCAATCTATTATCATGAAATTTCCGATAGTTGGGCTAACTAAAGATAAATTTGATCTGTTAATGTTAGCAGCAGAAATTCAAAATAATCTCGACGCTACCATTATGGATTGGAGTACTCGCGAACGCAGTCAATATGACAATAAACCCTTAAGACGACCGATTACAGCGATCGCTGGTAAGATTGACTTTCAAACCGTAGATCAGCCGAGTAATTCTTGTTGTGTAACAATTTTTCGTGAGTTTGAATTGACTTACGCTGCATCATTTTAGTTTAGTTGGTGATTGGTAGTTGGTAGTTAGTAGTTGGTACTTGGAAAAAATCACTAACTATCAACTTCTAATATCATAAGGTGAAAGCGATCGAACTTGTTCCCGGTGCAGATGGTGGAATAATTTATTTCCACATAAATGATTCAAACAGTTCTCGAAGTTTTACCTCAGAATAGATTGGTAAATCACGGTATTTTTCAAATTCTTGCTTGTTTTTAGGTAAAAATATACCTAATCCACAGAAATTATCATCCGGTTTTATATCTCTTCCTAAGAGAGTACCCTTTTGCCGCACGCGATGAATTAAGGACTTTTTCAAATAATCACTAAAAATCTGATATTTTTGCCTATCTGCACCCGATGCTTGAGAGACTTTATCGAAAAATTGAATAATATCGGCATAGCTATTGCCGAAATAGCTATAAGTTTTTATTTGGTTCATTTTAATATCTTGCCAATCAGATGAAATAATCGAATCAATAAGTGGATTAAGTTTAGCAGGTAAATTATGAATAGCTTGATTACTAGTAATAGTATAACTATGGAACATATCTTCCCTTTCAAATTCCATAATCTTTTCTGCCATTTGTGCGCCTCCAATATCGGGATGACGACCTAAATAATTAAATAGCGATTCGTAGTAGTAATTTGGTGCTCCCAGCAATAGTTGAGAAGATAGAGTATATTTGGCAGTATCTCGAAAAGTGTAATGTGTTTCAATAGTTCCCTTATTGCAATTTTGAAAAAATACTAATTCTACCCGCCGATCTACTGCTTTATTAAATTCAACTATAATTTCGCTGAGGTTTTTAATTTTCATCCATCTAGTTTCAGAAACACCAGGTTCAGGATGATTATCTGGACTAATTTCATCTACAACACCTCCATGTCCTAAAAAAATAATTCCCCATTTTTTTGCTTGAAATTGTGATTTAGCCCAATTAAGATATTCAGCAAATACTTCCTCATTTGCGCTATTGCTAGTGTTTAAATTTTCACTGGTAATAGTACCTGGAGTAATGATGTTTCTGGTTAGTTGTTTTGCTGCTAGAAAATCTGATTGTACTACCACAAGAATATTATCAGTTTGTACGCCTTTTGCTAGCATTTTCATTATCGGTTTGCCAAACCTAGAAAGGTCGTTATCATAAGGCATCCAGTAGATAATGATCCATTCATAGTTCTTTTTACTGGACATATTTGCCGATAATAAACTATGGTTATTAATTAAGAATGAAGCGCTACCAAGCGCTCCATACAGCAGCAGTTTTCTCCGCTTCATAATGCTGTTTTAATTATGTGACTTACACATTAAACCTAAACAACATTACATCGCCTTCTTGCACCACATATTCTTTTCCTTCACTGCGAACTAAACCTTTTTCCTTGGCAGCATTCATCGATCCATTTGTTACTAAATCTTTGTAAGCAACGGTTTCTGCACGAATGAAACCCCGCTCAAAATCTGTGTGAATTACACCTGCTGCTTGGGGTGCGGACATTCCGGCGTGAATTGTCCAAGCGCGAGTTTCTTTTGGCCCGGTTGTGAAGTAAGTTCTTAATCCTAAAAGTTCGTAAGTGGCGCGAATTAAAGATTTTAATCCGCCTTCTTCTACTCCTAAAGATTCGAGAAATTCTCCTCGATCTTCTTCTGGTAAAGCAATTAATTCTGATTCTACTTGGGCGGAAACAATTACGACTTGGGCGTTTTCTTGGGCGGCGATTTGGCGTACTTTTTCTACATATTCATTGCCGCTTGCTAAGTCATCTTCGGAGACGTTGGCAGCATAAATTATTGGTTTGTTTGTGAGTAAACCTAAACCTTTAATTGCTTGTTTTTCTTCGTCGGTTAAAGTAGCTTGTCTGGCTGGTTTTCCTGCGTTTAAAACTACGTTGATTTTTTCTAATGCTTCTAATTCCAGTTGCGCTTCTTTGCTGGTGCGTGCTAGTTTGCGGGTGCGATCGATCTTTCGTTCAATTTGATCCAAATCTGCTAAACCCAATTCTAAATTAATGATTTCAATATCTCTTGCTGGATCGACAGAACCCGCAACGTGAATAATATCATCATCTTCAAAACAGCGGACTACATGAACGATCGCATCAACTTCCCGAATATGGGATAAAAACTTATTTCCCAGTCCTTCACCTTGACTCGCACCTTTCACCAAACCCGCAATATCCACAAATTCGACTCTTGCAGGAATAATTTGCGCTGAATCTGATATTTTAGCTAACACATTTAACCGTTCGTCGGGAACAGCAACCACGCCGACATTCGGTTCAATTGTACAAAAAGGAAAATTGGCGGCTTCTGCTTTAGCATTTGCCACCAAAGCGTTAAACAATGTAGATTTACCAACGTTAGGGAGTCCAACAATTCCGGCTCTTAGCATCTTAGTCCAAGGTTAAAAACTGGGTGCAAATTCGATTTTAAACGCTAAGGAACGGTTTGGGGAATTGGTGCGGGTACTGTTTGGGGAATTGGTTCTGGTACTGGTTGGGGTACTGGTGTTGGCACTGGTTCTGGTGCGGGACTTGGAACTGGTTGGGGTACTGGTGTTGGCACTGGTTCTGGTGCGGGAATTGGGTTGGGGAGAGGTTCGGGTACGGGACTGGGTAGGGTGCCTGGTTGGGGAATTGGGTTGGGAACTGGATTAATCATAAGGGTTGTTTTGTGGTTCGATTATTTTAAAAGTAGGAAAGTTTTGTTTTAAGTTCATCTCTCTGATTGGCTATTTCTTAGGATTTTGGATTTTTTTGGAACCGCTCCAGACGCAGAGGACACAGAGAGATTTTTTTGAACCGCAAAGGACGCAAAGAACGCGAAGAGAAGAAAGAGAAGAAATTGATTTAGGATGATTATGGTTTGAAAGGGAAAACGTTGAATGTTTACTCATAATTCTCAAGCAAAAACACCTTTATTAGATGCGATTAAAAGTTATGTTGAGGATGAGCGTGCGGCTTTTTATACTCCGGGGCATAAACGAGGTCGGGGAGTTTCGCAAAAGATGCGCGATTTGTTGGGTTCTCAGGTGTTTAAGGCTGATTTGACGGAGTTGGAAAATTTAGATAATTTATCGGCTCCTGAAGGTGTGATTAAGGAGGCGCAAGTACTAGCAGCGGCGGCTTTTGGTGCGGAGGAATCTTGGTTTTTAATCAATGGTTCTACGGCGGGAATTATTGCGGCAATTTTGGCGACTTGTGGTGATGGGGAAAAAATTATTTTGCCTCGTAATGTTCATAAATCAATTATTTCTGGGTTGATTCTTTCGGGTGCAATTCCAATTTTTGTTAACCCAGAATATGATTCTAATTTAGATATTGCTCATAGTATTACGCCGGAAGATGTTGCTGATGCTTTGCAGGAACATCCAGATGCGAAAGCGGTTATGATGGTTTATCCAACTTATTATGGTGTTTGTGGAGATGTGGAGGCGATCGCTAATCTCGCACATCAATATAACATTCCGCTGTTAGTGGATGAAGCTCACGGCCCTCATTTTGCTTTTCATCCAGATTTACCTCCTGCTGCTTTATCAAAAGGTGCAGATTTAACTGTACAATCAGTTCATAAGGTGTTAAGTGGTTTAACTCAAGCTTCAATTTTGCACGTTCAAGGTGATAGGATCGATCGCGATCGCCTCACCAAAGCTTTACAATTAGTTCAATCTACAAGTCCCAGTTATTTGTTATTAGCTTCTTTAGATGCAGCACGTCAACAAATGGCTTTGTCTGGCAAAGAGTTAATGACTCAAACTTTACAACTTGCCGAAATCGCCAGAAAGGAAATTAGTCAGATTCCGAAATTATCGGTTTTAGAATTGTATCCTTCCGCAGGTTTTAAAAATCTCGATCGCACTAGATTAACTGTGATAGTTTCCGAATTAGGTTTAACAGGATTTGCCGCCGAATATCTGCTCACTCAACATGGTGTATTAGCTGAGTTTTCTTCTGGAAAACATCTGACTTTTATTATTACTTTAGGAAACAACCAAACAGATATTGAAAAATTAGTGCAAGCTTTTCAGAAATTAGATCAAGAGCATCAAGGAGAAGAATCAACCTATAATTGCCCAGTTTATTTTGACAAGGAAACGCCAAAAATTTCCCCTCGAAAAGCTTTCTTTGCGGCAACAGAAACCTTACCAATCAAGCGTGCAGTTTCAAGAATTTGTGCAGAAATAGTTTGCCCTTATCCACCAGGAATTCCAGTCTTGATGCCGGGAGAAGTGATTACTCCAGATGCTCTTGAATATTTGCTAAATATGCAGGCAATTGGCTGCGAAATTACTGGTTGTGTAGATGCAACTCTGAAAACTTTAAAAGTCGTAAAATCTGAGTTATGAAAGCAAAAATCTAGTGCAGTGCCACAGGAATAACTAATTAACAAAATCTTTTTTTACTAAGAGCATTCTGTGTTCTTACACTAGCGATTACCGATGAAATTTTGGGAAGGATTACTCCGCATTTCTTGATATTTAAATGCTCTGGCGTAATCACCCATTGCATAGCAAGCAACTTTTAAACTCCCCAGAGATTGCTGTTCAACTCGGCTATCTTGCATAAAAATAGCTACAGCTAAACGCTGTTCATAACATTCTATTGCTTTGGCGAAATTTCCCACTGCTTCGTATGTAACTCCTAAATTTCCTAAAGTTTGTTCTTCGACGCGATGCTCTTCAATTTGCCGCGCAATTTTTAAGCGCATTTGGTAATATTCAATTGCTCTAGAATAGTCACCCACAGCATAGCAAGCACTGGCTAAATTTCTGAGTACTTGTAATTCGCCTCTGCCATCTTGGATATCTTTGGCGATCGCTAATCTCTTTTGATAAGCATCGATCGCTTGAGCATAATTCCCTAAAGCATAATAAACATTGCCCAAATTTCGCAGAACTTGCGCTTCTCCTTGTCGATCTGTTAACTTCTGCATCAGCACCAAACTTTGTTGCAGGTACTCCACAGTTTTTTCGTAATTTCCTAATGCTTTAAACGCCAATCCTAAATTATTTAACGCCGCTACTTCTGAGCGATCGTCTCCTACCGCCTTTGCAATTGCCAAACTTTGTTGTTGGTATTCAATTGCCCTCACATGATCTTCTAAATGGCGATAAGCATTACCTAAATTTCCTAGCGCTAGTCCTTCTGCGCGAAGATCTTTAAGTTCCCTAACTACATCCAACCATTGCAGGTAATAGTTAATCGCTTTTACATAATCACCCAAAGCGTATAAAGCGTTGCCAATTTTCCCCAGGACTACTCCCTCTTCCGAACGATACTTAATTTCCCGGTAGATAGTAAGAGCCTGTTGGAAAAATTTAATTGCTGCATTATACTGTTGATTTTGATGGCAATCAGACGCTTGTGTAATTAATTGAATTGCTTTGGCACATAACGGCTGTTTTTCTAGCGCTTCCTTTTCGTTACCCTGCCAATCTTCAGGTAGCGGGTGAGCGATCGTAGTTCGATCGCCGTTCGGAATACGCATTTTATTTTCTTCTAGGTATATCCGATACACCTGGCTATCCATATCTCCAACCTCTGAAAAAGTCCTCTCCTGGCAGTATGCACATCTTTTACTTCTCTGTGGATGACACAGATCACTGAGTAAAAGTTAACTAAATTCGATTTACGTACAAAAAATCCACCCCTAATTTTATCATTCCCCAATTTTCAGGAATAAATAGCAACTGCGCCAAAATAAATATTTGAGGTCAAATCAAGATTTCGGAGAATCGTCAATGCAGCGAGTTTTAGAACCGGAAGTTATGGACAGTTGGGAAGAAGCTGTCGCTTATGATGCGATGGATTTTACGGAGGTAAATGCTGCTTTTGCTGAAGGGGCGATCGCACTAGCGCCAACAGCAGCTAAAGTTTTAGATGCGGGAACTGGTACCGCCAGAATTCCCTTATTACTTTGCCAGCAACGTCCTCAATGGCAAGTAACTGGCATCGACTTGGCAGAAAATATGTTAAAAATCGGCACTGAACATATAAAAAACGCAGGTTTACAACAACAAATAGTTTTAGAACTGGTAGATGCCAAGCAATTACCATACCCTAACGCACATTTTGATCTGGTAATTTCTAATAGTTTGATTCACCATTTACCCGATCCCCTACCTTTTTTGCAAGAAATTAACCGAGTTTTAAAACCAAAAGGCGCTATTCTAATTCGCGATTTAATTCGACCTGCTAATCAGGAAATTTTGCATAATTTAGTAGAAAGTATCGGCACAGAATACGACCCTCACCAAAAACAGTTATTCGCTGATTCTCTCCATGCTGCTTTTACTCTTGATGAGGTCAATCAACTATTTTCAATAGCTGGTTTACAAGATGTGAAAATATATCAATCTTCCGATAGGCATTGGACAGCCCAAAGAAGTTTTGAGTTTTAATACAACACATTGCAGATCCCCCATTATCCCCCTTAAAAAGGGGGACTTTGAATAATGTTCTTTCTCTGAGATCTTGCTCCACTTTTGGAGGTAGAACCTCCTTTACCTCGTTCCCAGGTTCAACCTGGGAACGAGAAATAGAGGCTCCGCCTCTAGGTGCTCTTATCTCAGTTTCTCATCCCCAAAAATAAGACCTCGTTCCCAGGTTGAACCGGGGAACGAGAAACGAACCTGGGAACGAGAAACAACGAGAAACAACGAGAAACAAGGAGGTAGAACCTCCAAGACCTCGTTCCCAGGTTGAACCTGGGAACGAGAAAACGAGAAATAACGAGAAATAGAGGCTCCGCCTCTAGGTGCTCTTATCTCAGTTTCTCATCCCCAAAAATAATACTGAATCGATGTTCTAGTTCCCCCCTTGGCAAGGGGGGTTAGGGGGGATCTTATCTGGTGCAAAAATTTTATTTATCTCAAAACTTCTGTCCTAAAGCCTTTCTTAATCAGATATTTTCCAGCGAACTGAAACGCCTGTTTGCTGCTGAATACGATCGGCAAATGTTTTCAAGTAATCAGCATCAACACATTTGAGGCTATTTACTGGATAGGCACAATCTGTAATTTGATTGTTACCTCTAGCATCTAATTGATGAGTTAAAGGTTTAGGGCGCGAAGGTGTGTTAAGTTGAATTTCATCAGGAATTAATACTTTCATTCGGTTGATATAATCCGATTGAATTTCTTGATTCCAAGCCGACAAAATCATGGTTTGTACTGCTAATTTACCTGGATAATCAGCCCGAAATTGTTGGATTCCCTGCCAAATTTCCGCTAAATTTATTTCAGCTACGGGACGATTAACCCGCCGCAATTGTTCAGCCGAAACAGCATCTAATTTTACTGCTACTCTGTCTGTTAATGCTAGCGCTTCCCGGACATCGGGATCTTTTAGTAATGTGCCGTTCGTTAATACTACTAAAGGTTTTGCAGTGATTTCTTTAACTTTGGCAAGAATTTCTCCTAAGTTTAATGCTAAGGTTGGTTCTCCGCTACCGCTGAGGGTAATTACATCTACATCCCAAGGTGCAAAGGGTTGTAAATCTTGTAGAATTTGCTCGGTGGGAATGAATACTTGCCGATCGCTTTTTAACCGTTCAATTGCTCCTAATTGACAATAAACGCAGTCAAAAGAACAGGTGGAAATAGCACCAATGGGATCGATCCCAAGCGAGCGACCAAAACGCCAAGAATTTACCGGGCCATATACTGAACAAAATGACATTTTTTCTTTACCTTCTGCCCTCTGCATAAAAGCCTTCTGCCTTCATCTTAGAACTTTAACCAGGTACAGATTGATGTTTTTTCAGTAATTTAATAGTATCTTTAGCTGGTAAGGGTGGACTGAAGAAATAACCTTGAATTTCCGCACATCCTAGTTGGCGCAAACATTCTAATTGTGCTTCAGTTTCTACGCCTTCTGCGACTACGTTAATGTTTAGTCCTTTTCCTAAAGCGACTATAGCTGATGCGATCGCTAAATCACAAGGATCGAATGTGATATCCTTGACAAAGGAGCGATCGATTTTTAAAGAATGCAGCGGAAATTGTTTCAAATAACTCAAGTGAAGAATACCCTGTGCCAAAATCATCCATCGAAATATGAATTCCCATTTGAGATAATTGATTGAGTTTTTCCTTGGTAAAGGTTACATCCTGCATGGCAATTGTTTCGGTAATTTCTAACTCTAAAATTTCTGGATTTAGCCCGGTGTCTGTTAGTATTTGAGTTATCATTGACACTAAATTTGGTTGTTGAAACTGTCGCGCCGAGAGGTTAACTGCTACCCTAATTTCTGGCAAACCTAGATCGAGCCAATCTTTTATTTCTGTGCAAGCAGTGTAGAGTATCCATTCTCCTAGCGGTACAATTAATCCGGTTTCTTCTGCGATCGGAATAAATTTACCCGGAGAAACAAAACCTAATTCTGGAGATTGCCAACGGACTAAAGCTTCAACTCCAGTAATTTTTCCGGTGGCAATATTTACTCTTGGTTGATAATAAAGTAAAATTTCTCCTCTCTCCCAAGCATAGTGTAATCGGTTTTCTAAAATTAATAATTCTGAGTTTTGAGCGTTGATACTTGGATTATAAAAACTGTAATTATTTCTGCCATTTTTTTTGACATTGTATAATGCTATATCAGCATTTTTAATCAAGCTGTTGCTATCTTCACCATTGTGCGGATAAATTGCAATACCAATGCTACAAGTGATATGAAGATAATGATTATCAATAATAAAAGGTGGCTTTAAAGTATCCAGAATTTTTTGAGCTAATTTAGCGGCATATTCGATATTGTTAATGTAGGGCAATAGAATAGTAAATTCATCTCCTCCCCACCGAGCAATTATATTATATTCTTGAAAGCAACTAGTCAGCCTTTGTGCTGTTGCTTTTAATAAGCGATCGCCTACATCATGACCTAAAATATCATTAATCTTGTTAAAGCGGTCTAAGTCTAAAAACATTACCGCTACCTTTCCTTGACGACGACAAGCATTTGCTAATGAAGCAGATAATAGATCGCTAAACATTTTTCGGTTGGGTAAACCTGTCAAAGAATCATGGCAAGCTTGATAATCTATTACTCCTAAAGTTCTGGCATTCCACCAAATGAAAGTTCCCAACACTAAAATATTTAATACACCCAAAAGTGCGATTCCTACTTCATTGTCGTAAAGCGCCAATCTTTTTCCCTCTAAAACTAGCCAGCCCAAAAAAGGTGGTATCCCAATTACAGCCAATGCCAAACGCCGAGCCATAATTCCGCCGGCAAATTCGTTAGTAATTGCAGTCATTAACCCTTGGTTTGGATAAGCAAATAAGTTGCCAATAAATAGTAAAATAAAGGCTATACTTGTATGCAATGCCATTGCTGTATTAGCCCCAATACCATAAAATTCGGTGAGGCCATAGAGATAACCTAATAATCCTAAAAAGCTTAATATAAATCCAATGACACTAAGCAATTGAGCCGCAAAATATCCTCTTTTATTTAATAAAAATATAGCTAACCCAAACAAAATAAAACATAAAGCTGTATTAGGTGCCATTCTTCCCGGAAGACCCGGTATATTTTCTGGTTTTACTTCTTTAAAAATCAATTTATCGATTCCCAAGTATATTGAGAATATATCTTGACTTAAAGTTAATGAGCCAATCGAAATAACTATAAAAGCCAAAAAATTAATTATAATATACCAGATTTTTTTTGTGGCATTGTTCTCTTCTTTTCGATGCAAAAATCGCAGAGAAACAGATCCTATAATGAGGGCGATCGCGGTGTTCCCTTTCATCGTTACTAGGTGAGGCAACACGCTTTTAAATATGCTAATATCAAATATCCAACCTAAGCTAACTAAGCAGCCTAAAATAAAAACTGCAACACTAAGGATTTGAGAGATGTATTGCAGAGTTCTAATTAAGTTTGGTTTAAGGGTATAGTTGTCCAAGTTCAGGTGATATGGTTTCAATTTAGGAGAAAGTTACTTTTTTCCGCGAGCGGATGTGTAAAAACAATAGTTCAGTCTTGTTTTTTACAGGTTCTTAGTCTTAATTAAATTTTTAATATTATACACCTATTTGAAAGATCAACCATAGATATTAATGTTATCTTTTACTCAGATCGGAGGTTAGCTGTCACAATTGAATAATACTAAAATTTGTTGGAGAATCGGCTATGCCACTAGAAAGAAGAATGTCCAGAGAAATGTTTCTTCCAGGTCAAGAGGTGGTACTAAAGCAGTACTGTTTTACGGCGGGGCGGGTGTTTGAGCCAGGGAAATACATAGTAGGAGACTTGCCTGATGTTGCGTTTGAGATGGGCTTAGTGGAACAACTCCCACCAGTGAAAGGCAAGAATGAGCAGATTAAAAATCTCCCTGAATCTTCAGAAAACCAATCTTAGTAGATGTTTGCTGCTCAGTAATTTAAGATACCATAAACTAAGTCTAAGCCCCCAGACTTATCTGTGGGGTTTAACTTTCAATTTGAAATCTAAAATCTAAAATCTAAAATCTAAAATCGAATGGCGATCGATCCTTACGCTTGGATAAAACCATCTCTTACGACAATTCATCGAGCAGATTGGTATCGTTTTGAGCAAACTATTTCCAGTCCTCCTGGTGCAGTTGTCCAACTAGAAGGACGAACTGTAATTAACTTTGCCAGTAATGATTATTTGGGTTTAGCAGGCGATCGCCGCTTAATAGCTGCTGCTATATTTGCTACTGAAAAATTCGGTACCGGAAGCACTGGTTCGCGGTTACTAAGTGGACATCGCCAACTACATCGAGAATTGGAAAAAGCGATCGCCTCTTTGAAACAAACAGAAGCTGCCCTTGTGTTTAGTTCCGGGTATCTAGCTTCCTTGGGTGCGATCGCCTCTGTAGTCGGAAAAAGAGATTTAATTCTTTCCGATCAGTACAATCATTCCAGTCTCAAAAACGGTGCGATTCTCAGTGGGGCCACAATAATTAATTATGACCATTGCAACTTAGCTCAATTACAAAATCACCTCAATCAACATCGAGAAAAATATCGTCGTTGCTTAATTATTACCGATAGCGTCTTTAGTATGGATGGGGATTTATGCCCTTTACCAGAATTATTGGATTTAGGGGAAAAATTTCACAGCATGGTATTAGTTGATGAAGCACACGCCACCGGAATTTTAGGCAAAAATGGTGCGGGTTCTGTAGAACATTTTAATTGTAGCGATCGTCCATTAATTCAAATTGGTACATTAAGTAAAGCTTTAGGAAGTTTAGGCGGTTATGTTGCAGGTTCAGCTACTTTAATTGACTTTTTACGTAATCGCGCCCCAACTTGGATTTATACTACTGGATTATCACCTGCTGACACTGCCGCTGCCTTAGAAGCGATTAAAATTGTGCAACAAGAACCAGAACGTCGCGCCCAATTATGGCAAAATATAGAAACTCTCAAACAGCTAATTTCTCAACAATTACCTAACTTAAAATTATTACCTTCCGAATCAGCAATTTTGTGCTTACAACTAAAGGATGCCGCCATTGCATTAGCAGCCGGAACAAAGTTAAAAGAAGCCGGAATTTTTGCTCCAGCAATTCGTCCGCCCACAGTTCCTACTAGTCGAATTCGCATTTCCGTAATGGCAACTCATGAAGCGTATCAACTGGAAAAACTAGTAGCAGCTTTAAAAAGTTTGTGAATTTAGATCCCCGACAACTTCTGCGAAGTCGGGGATCTGATTTTACTGAGTGTCTTAGTTGTTAGTTGCTGGTTTTGCAGGAGCAACTACTGCCTTAACGTTTACACTTTTAACACCCTTAATTTCTTGTGCCAAAGGTGCAATTTTAGCTAAATCTCGTTCATTGGGAACTGTTCCGGCTACAGTAACAACGCCGTCTTTGGAGTCAACTGTTAATTGACCTTTGGTAATGTTAGCTTCCAGCTTACTGCGAACTTCACTTTCGATATCAGCTTCCGCCCGATCGGTATCACCGCCAGTGATATTATTACGTTGTTCGCGGGCGCGAATATCAGAGTTTAATTGATCTCTGCGAACTTGACTGGTAGCGTCCTTTTGAGCATTTTGGACATTCTCTGCTGTGGGTGCTTGCGGGGCTTGATTAGTGCTATCAGGGGCAGATTGAACACTCTTCTCATTATCGGCACAAGCAACGGCACCAAACATTAAAACACCAGTGAGTAAAAATGGAGTTAAATTTTTCATTGTTTTCCTTTTCCTAAAGAGGATAAATTTTAAAAATCTAGTTGAGTATTTGACAAAACTCCTGGCATTAGTTGTTAACTGAAGTGAGAGGAGTTTTGTCTATTAATCAGAAACTTTTTTCTGTTTGAGTTGTAAATTAAAGTACAGGATCGCTCTGATCGACTACTGGATCGCGACGATCGACAATGATTACATCAGCATTACTAGCATTGGTGTAGTCACGACGCACTGCATCCCGATCTGTATCGTGAACGTAGTCACGACTTACATCTCGATCTAGGTCGCGATCGGAATCATAAATTCCCCACTCTTCAATATTGTGGCGACGTAAAATTGCTTCCGCACGAGCAATGTCATCGCTATCACCATCAACAATTACCAAATAGTCGCCACGAGTTACGCGATCGTTGTAAACTCTAGCCCGTTCTTCGGGAATTCCCAAACCAATTAATGCACCCAATAAGCCACCAGCCGCAGCACCAATCGCTGTTCCTGAAAGGGTAGTTGCGATCGCCGTAGCAGTTGCACCCGCTAACATTACAGGGCCAATTCCGGGAATAGCCAATGCACCCAAACCTACTAATAAACCAGTTAATCCGCCTAGAGTACCACCTGCGATCGCGCCTGTAGCTGCACCTTCATCAGCTTTGTTGCCACGCGCATCTTTAACTTCTGCACCTGCAATATGATCTCTATTTCTATCTGCATCTTTGGCAATTACGGAAACTCTATCCATTGGAAAGCCGGAATTTTTTAAATCTTGAAGGGCTAATTCCGCTGCCCGATAACTACTAAAAACTCCTACAGCGCGTCTGTGATTACCTAAAGCCATTTCTTCCTCCTTAAGCACAAGCTTTTTCTCAACAACTAATAATAAACATTTAGCAAAAATCTTTATTATTAGTTCCATTTCCTATAGTGTTATTTTTAGCTAATTTATTGCTCACTCTTTAGGTGTAACTAGCTCTCTATCGAGAGAAAGGTAATAGTGATTTGCTAGTTAAGACAAGAATAAATGTTAAGTATTTGTTTTAAAAATTGCTCAAAAAATTTATATCAAACTACAACTTATCAATAACAACGGTAATCCATAACCAAGGGTTCGGTTTTACCCCCCTTGATAGATAACATATACTGATAGGCTCATAAGAGAGTCCTGTGGGTTTAGTTGCAAGTCTTGGTGGGTGATTATCAGTGCAAAAGTGGTTGCTGCCAACTTTAAGCGAAATTTTAGCCGAAACGACAGAAAAATCGGCGCTCGATGTTGTATTGTCAAATGATGGGACGAAGGCTCAAACTGAGCAATCCTCTACAAGTCAAGTAGCGTTGCCACATTTGAAAGCAGAGCGAGAGTGGTTTGGGGCGATCGCCGCCTTAGAAAAATTGCTGCGGGCAAATTGGGTATTTGACGAAAGTTCTCTCAATGAAGATGAAGCATCATCTTTAACTCAAGGATTAATTTTAACTGGCCCTTTGCCAATTTTGAGCGATCCGACTCTCTCTCATTATTTTCCCACTTGGGTTTTTTCTACTCAATTAGGGAAACCTTGGGCTTGGATGCCATTTCAGCTACCTCCGGCGAAAGAGAACCAAACCCAAAATAGCGATCGCAGCAGTTCTTTACCCTTATTACCGAACGATCCTTTAGGTGCCGAACACTTTTGTTTGGTTTTCACTACTAATTTTAGTTTAGTGATGGTTTTGGGGAACGATCGCCTTGGAAATCCCGCTTTCTTGTTTTCCTTCGATCCAGACGTAGTGCAGCAAGCTTGGGACTCTCTACGGTTGCGAATGTTGCTAACTTGTCCTCATCAAATCAACCAGTTAGATACTTTAGTGCATCGGTTTGCGCCCATAGCACCAGATTACCGAACTGTCATGCAGTTTAGTCGGCTGTTACTTCAATATTTACCCCAACCAGAAGAACAGGAACATCCAGAAAGTGCAAAATCCCAAATTCAAAATGTAAAATCTCCTGATTCTTCACTAAATTCTCAAGCTAAAATTCAGAATTTAAATTCTAACGAAGTAGAATTATTGCAAGCATTTGCTCATGAAGTAAAAACGCCTTTGGCAACAATTCGGACTTTTACTCGGCTGTTGCTAAAACGGAAAGAGTTAACTCCAGATATTATTAAAAAATTGGAAGTTATCGATCATGAATGTACTGAACAAATAGAAAGAATGGAATTACTGTTTCAAGCAGCAGAAATGGAAACCTGCGATGCTGGGGAATCACCTGTTTATTTAACTACTACCTCATTGTCGCAAGTTTTTCAAGATAGTATTCCTCGTTGGCAAAAACAAGCTTTACGTCGTAGTCAAACTTTGGATGTGTTATTACCGCAGCAAATGCCGCCAGTAGTTAGCGATCCGACAATGTTGGAGCGAATTCTTACTAGTTTAATCGATAACTTTACTCGTAGTTTACCAGCAGGTAGTCATATTCAAGTGCAGGTAATGCCAGCAGGAGATCAGTTAAAGTTGCAACTATTAACTCAAACCAAGGATTCGGATGGTAATGGTGACGGTAAATGTTTTGCCAGTCATCATTCCAAGCGGAAATTGATTGGTCAGTTGCTTACATTTCAGCCGGAAACTGGCAGTTTGAGTCTCAGTCATAATGTCACAAAAAGCCTTTTTCAAGCTTTAGGTGGTAAGCTAATTGTGCGGGAACGTCCCGAACAAGGGGAAGTTTTTACCATCTTCTTACCAACAGGCGACAGTCAAGTTAAGTGATCTGCGTAAAAACAATATGTAGAGACGTTTCATGAAACGTCTCTACATATTGTCATACATTAAAGTTTGTTGTGACGACTTCAGTCGTATATTTGCTAAATTGAAGGACTAAAGTCCTGACAACGAACCGGGTTATTAACAAGCTATCAGCTTTCAGCATTCAGCTATCAGCTAATAATTATGGGTTTAAGTCCCCCACTATATCGTAAACGATTAGTGGCAAGCTTTAGTGGTGGGTCTAAATCCCCCACTATAAGCAGTCAAAAGCTGATAGCT
>NZ_JBHFNQ010000011.1:0-3089 GCF_041929345.1 Floridaenema aerugineum BLCC-F46 | reverse complement strand
AAACCAATGTACCACCAGCACTTAAGCAGGGATAAATTTCTTCAGCAGCCGCATCAAAACTAAGAGATGCAAATTGGAGAATGCGATCGCTGGCAGTAATCTGGTATTTTGCGATCGCAGCTTGGGTAAAATTAACCAAAGCATAATGTTCAATCAACACTCCTTTTGGCTTTCCTGTGGAACCAGATGTATAAATTACATAAGCCAAATTATTAGCTGATAAATTATTGATGGGATTTTCCCGACTCTGGCGCGAAATTATCTCTTTGTGGCTATCTAAACAAATTATTTCTAACTCTTCATTCCCTAAATTTGCCCATTGCTGCATTGTCACTAAAATTGACACTTGAGCATCATTTATTATGTCTTGCAAGCGTTCTGTGGGATAGGCAGGATCTAAGGGAAGATATGCTCCTCCTGCTTTGAGAATTCCTAGCAAACCTACTATCATTTCTCTAGAGCGATCGATACAAATTCCCACTAATCCATCAGGCTTTATTCCTAATGTTTTCAGATAGTGAGCGAGTTGGTTAGCTTGTTCATTTAATTCTCGATAACTAAGCTTTTGTTCCCCAAATATTACAGCGATCGCTTCTGGGTTTTCCTCAACTTGTTCCTCAATTAATTGATGAATATTTTTCACTTTTGGAAAAGCTACTTCTGTATCGTTCCAGTTAACTAAAATTTGCTCTTTTTGTTCTTTCGTTAGTAAAGGTAATTGAGCAATTCTTTGATTCGGGTTGGCTACAATTTCTTCTACCAATGTTTGATACTGTTCCATCATTCTTTTGATGGTAGCTGCATCAAATAGGTCGCTGTTATACTCCCAAACTAGGGTGATTCCGTCTGTTTCTATTCCCTTGGTTTCTGCTTCAGAATTACGTCCGATTCGTTGTTCAGAACGGGGAATAACAACAATATCAAGATCGAATTTAGCCGATTTGTTAGTTACAGCTTCATGCTGTTTAATAGTCAACCCAGGTAAGTTCAAATTAGGTAACTGAGCATCATGAAAACTGAACATTACCTGAAATAAAGGGTTATAACTGAGATTTCTTTCGGGTTTAAGCGCTTCTACAACTTTATCAAAGGGTAAATCTTCATTAGCATATCCTTCTAAAGTTACTTGACGCACTTGAGCCAAAAGTTCTCTAAAAGTGGGATTTCCCGAAACATTTGTGCGGAGAACAATGTTATTAACAATCATGCCAATCAAGTTTTCTGTTTCTCGCCAACGTCGATTAGCAACTCCAGATCCCACACATAAGTCTTCTTGTCCGCTGTAGCGATAGAGCATGATTACAAAAACCGTAAACATACTCATAAATAATGTTACGCTTTCTTGCCGATTTAAGTTTCTCAGGGCTTGGCAAAGATCCAGGGGAAGTTCCATTCTCAACATTCCGCCTTTGTATGTTTGCTCCGCTGGGCGTGGGCGAGCTAATGGTAATTCTAATAAAGGAGGAATGCCAGCTAATTTCTGTTTCCAATAGTTAAGTTGAGCTTGCGCTTGTTCTGTTAATACCCACTGTCTTTGCCAATAAGCAAAATCTGCAAACTGAAGTGAAGGTTCAGCTAATGGGGAGGGTTTCCCTTCAGAAAAGGCTTGATATAATGTTAATAATTCCCGCAAAAATAGGTTGAATGACCAACCATCATGAACTGTGTGATGTTCAATATGAATTAATACATATTCTTGATTACTTAATTTTAACAAACTCCAACGAATTAAAGGTAATTTAGTAATATCAAATGGTTGTTGAACTGCTTCATCTGTTAATCTTTCAACTTCTGCTTCCTGCTGGGATTTAGGAAGATTTTCTAGGTTGATTACGGTTAATTTGACAGGTTGTGGGGGGTGAATTACTTGGACTAACTTTCCTGCTACTGTGGGAAATGTGGTGCGGAAGATTTCATGACGGCGCAATATTTCACTAAGGCTTTGTTCCAGAATGGGTATGTTCAATTCTCCGCGAAAACGCAAACTTTCTTGGAATTGATAAGCACGGCTTGAGGGTGCTAATTGTTCAATGAAATACACTCGTTCTTGGGCAAAGGAAACAGGTAAGTAACCTTGTTTAGAAATGGGCTGAATTTTGGCTATGGGTGATAATTGTTTTAATTGTTGTTGGCTAATGACTTTACTTAAGTCGTTGATTGTGGGATTTTCAAAGAGTTGTTGAAAGGATATTTCAACTTGAAAAATATCTCGAATTCGTGATAAAATTTGTGTGGCGATTAACGAATGTCCACCAAGTTGGAAAAAGTTGTCATTAATGCCGATCGCTGACCATCCAAAAATTTTACTCCAAATTTGGGCGATCGCTTTTTCTTGCTCATTCCTGGGGGCAACAAATGTTTCTTGAATATCTGGAATAGGTAGTGCTTGGCGATCGACTTTGCCATTAGGATTAATAGGTAAAGCATCTAAAATTACATAGATGCTGGGCACCATATAACTAGGCAATTTGTTTTTTAGGAAACTTTCCAAACTTGCCGTACTAATTTCTGTGTTTCGATCGGGAACTATATAAGCTACTAACCTTTTGTTTCCCGGGCTATCTTCCCTAACAATAACTACACTTTGAGATACTTGGGAATGTTGATTAATGACAGATTCAATTTCGCCTAATTCAATCCGAAAACCATTAAATTTTACTTGATCGTCGATTCTTCCAGCAAATTCTAAATTACCATCCGGTAAATATCTTACTAAATCACCTGTTTTATATAATTTGGAATTATTAAAAGGATTTTTAATAAATTTTTCAGCTGTTAATTCTCTGGCGTTCAAATAACCCCTTGCTAATCCAGCACCGCCAATAAAAAGTTCTCCTGGTACTCCAATCGGAACAGGTTGTAAGTAGCGATCGAACACATATACTTGAACATTACTAATTGGTTTTCCGATCGGGATTTCCTGACGATTAAGAGTGTTTTCTGATAAGTTAGATAAAGTAGCAACTACAGTTGTTTCAGTTGGGCCATAACTATTAACTAACTGCGGATAATTACCGATTAATTGATACCAAGTTGCGACTTTTTCGGGTAATACTCTTTCTCCCCCAATAATTACTAATCGCAATGAT
>NZ_JBHFNQ010000109.1:0-41881 GCF_041929345.1 Floridaenema aerugineum BLCC-F46 | reverse complement strand
TTTCTTCCCATAAATATTTTTTTTTTTTCTTTGTTTGTTTTGGGCGCTTCGTCTAAACCTTGTACCCCAAAACCCCCAACAACGTACATTTTTACTTTGACTGATGCTGAGAAACTAATTTAGTAAATTCTTGCAAAGCTCGATCGTATTCTTTACCTGCTGCATCTTTAAAATCATTATGTCCAGCAGTTTCCACAACTAAAACTCGCTTCGGTTCATTGGCAGCAGCAAACAGTTCTCTTCCGTGCCAATATGGAATAACTCGATCGGCTTTACCATACATGATTAACACTGGCGATCGCACCTTTTTAATTTTTTCGATATTATTGAACTTATCAAAAGGAAACAGCGTAATCTGTGTTACCACTCGAAAAGTACTGACAAAAGTATTCTCTAAAATTAACCCTCCTACAGGTTTCCGACTCGCTAAATCTACAGATGGCCCACCACCAACAGAACGACCATAGAGTATAATTTTGTTGGGACTTACACCTAACTTTTGTGTTAGATAATCATAAGCAGCATCAATATCTTTATAAGCATTTTTTTCGGTGGGATTTCCTTGACTCGTACCATATCCGCGATAATCATAAGCAAATACCGCAAATCCCAAGTTTCGCAACTGTTCCAGTATGATCAGACTGTCGCCTAAATCTTCTGCATTCCCATGACTGTAGAGAATGGTAAACTTAGCTTGAGGATTAGGTAAGTAGACTGCAGAGATTTTCACCCCATCTTTAGTAGTTAACTTGAGAATCTGATTGTTATCTTGGTAAGTGGATGGTTGGGGTAAAAAAATCATCCGATCGCTAAAAAAATAAGCATATAAGCCAACACAAGCATAGATAAAAATGATCGATCGCATAACTCGTAACCAAGAAAATTCACCTATTAGCAGTTTTTTCAAAATTTGTTTATTCATAATGAGTAGCTAACAATCAGGCTGATAAAATTAGCTTTCAGGGGAAATAACCCGATAATCTGTACCTATATCCAAGATCTGTCAGTTCTGCCCAAAACGCAACTGCAAAATCATTAAATCTCTATCTTTGTGAGGAAGTTAAATGTCCCTCGAATATCCCGATGACCTGAAATACCTCGACACCCACGAATATATCCGTGTAGATGGCGAAATTGCTACGATCGGCATTAGCGCCTTCGCCGTAGACCAACTAGGTGACATCGTATTTCTGGACTTGTCAGAAATTGGCGACGCACTTAGCAAAGGAGAATCTTTCGGAACAGTTGAATCCGTAAAAGCAGTAGAAGACCTCAAAGCCCCTGTTACCGGGACAGTCGTCGAACGCAACGAAGCAATGATTCAAACACCAGAAGAAATAGGCGAAGACCCCTACGGCGAAGGATGGTTACTCAAAGTCCGCATCGACGACCCCGACGAAATCAATGATGCCCTATCCGCTGACGAGTATCGCGCCCAAGTTGAAGGCGAGTAGGGACTGGGGACTGGGGACTCTTGGGACAAGGGGACTCTTGAGACAAGGGGACAATTTAATTCGCACCTGCACCCCTGCACCCCTGCCCCCTGCACCCCTGCCCCCCCTGCACCCCTGCCCTATATGGCAAATACTTGTTAAAACTTAATTAAGTCAATTGTGGAGAATCATTAAGTGGCAACTTCTAGCCCTTCTACCAAGTCTAGCCTTCAAGTCGGACAAACAGACAGTTTTGCTACCAGGCATATTGGCCCCAGCCCAGAAGAAATTAAACAAATGCTGGAATTATTGGGGCTTTCTAGCTTAGATGAACTCATAGAAAAAACTATTCCCCAAGCAATTCGCATCTCTCGTCCCTTACAATTACCAACCGCCCAAAGTGAATATACAGCCCTTGCCAATTTAAAAGAAATTGCTTCCAAAAATCAGATATTTCGCTCTTTTATTGGCATGGGTTATTCTGATTGCATCACCCCACCTGTTATTCTGAGAAACATTTTAGAAAATCCCGGTTGGTACACAGCTTACACACCCTACCAAGCAGAAATTGCCCAAGGAAGATTAGAAGCATTATTAAATTTTCAAACCATGATTATCGAATTAACAGGTTTGGAAATTGCCAACGCTTCCTTATTAGATGAAGCTACCGCAGCCGCCGAAGCCATGACCTTGAGTTATGGTGTATCTAAAAATAAAGCTAAAGCTTTCTTCGTTTCTCAAGATTGCCATCCCCAAACAATTGAAGTCGTCCAAACTCGCGCCTATCCTTTAGGAATTGAAGTCATCGTTGGCAACCATGAAAATTTCGCCTTTGACCAACCAATTTTCGGCGCGTTACTACAATATCCCGCAACCGATGGCACAATTTATGATTACCGGAAATTCATCGAACAAGCACATAAAGTTGGTGCATTAGTCACAGTAGCCGCAGATATTTTAAGCTTAACTTTACTCACTCCCCCCGGCGAATTCGGTGCTGATATTGCCGTAGGAAATACCCAGCGTTTTGGCGTACCTTTAGGTTATGGTGGCCCTCACGCCGCATATTTCGCCACCAAAGAAGAGTTTAAACGCCAAGTTCCGGGCAGAATTGTTGGTGTTTCTAAAGATGCTAATGGAAAACCAGCTTTACGTTTAGCATTGCAAACTCGCGAACAGCATATTCGCCGGGAAAAAGCTACAAGTAATATTTGTACTGCCCAAGTTCTACTAGCCGTAATTGCTAGTATGTATGCGGTTTATCATGGGGCGGCTGGAATAAAGAGAATTGCTGGAAATATTCATCAGTTAACAAACCTTTTAGCTGAAGGATTAAAGCAGTTAGGTTACAAAATCACTGGCGAATATTTCTTTGATACGATTCGGGTAGACTTGGGAAGTCGCAGTCTAACAGAAATTCTCCAAGCTGCGGAAGTTCAGCAAATCAACCTGCGAGTCTTTGATGACAAATCTGTGGGTATTTCCTTAGACGAAACTACCACTATCAAAGATTTACAAGACATTTGGCAAATCTTCGCACTAGGGGAAGATTTACCTTTTAATGCGGCAGAATTTGTCGGTGTAATTCATGAATGTGTAGGGGTAATTCATGAATTACCCCTACACATTCCCAATTCTTTAACTCGAAATAGCAATTACTTAACTCATCCCGTCTTTAACCAATATCATTCGGAAACCGAACTATTGCGTTATCTCCATCGTTTACAAGCCAAAGATTTATCATTGACAACTTCAATGATTCCTTTAGGTTCTTGTACCATGAAGTTAAACTCAACGGCGGAAATGATTCCCGTAACTTGGGCGGAGTTTGGGAAAATTCACCCCTTTGCACCCCTTTCCCAAACTAGGGGTTATCAAGTAATGTTCCAGCAGTTAGAAGAATGGTTGGCGGAAATTACAGGTTTTGCGGCAGTTTCTTTGCAACCAAATGCAGGTTCTCAAGGTGAATATGCTGGGCTTTTAGTGATTCGAGAATATCATGAAAATCGGGGAGAAAATCATCGCAATGTTTGTTTAATTCCGCAGTCTGCACATGGGACAAACCCCGCTAGTGCGGTAATGTGTGGTTTAAAAGTTGTGCCTATTAATTGCGATGAACAGGGAAATATTGATGTTGCAGATTTGAAAAATAAGGCGGAAAAACACAGCAAAGAATTAGCCGCTTTAATGGTGACTTATCCTTCTACTCACGGGGTTTTTGAGTCAGAAATTAAGGATATTTGTGAAATAGTTCACTCTCACGGCGGACAAGTTTATATGGATGGGGCTAATATGAATGCCCAAGTAGGTTTGTGTCGTCCGGGAGATTTTGGCGCTGATGTTTGCCATTTGAACTTACACAAAACTTTCTGTATTCCTCATGGTGGTGGTGGTCCCGGAATGGGTCCGATCGCAGTATCATCCCATTTAGCACCTTTCCTCCCCAGTCATTCTGTAGTAAAAATGGGAGAACAAACTGGAATAGGCGCGGTTTCTGCGGCACCTTGGGGTAGTTCTAGTATCCTGCCAATTTCTTGGATGTACATCGCAATGATGGGCGGGGAAGGGTTAACTGAAGCTACCAAAGTGGCGATTCTTAATGCTAATTATATGGCTCGTCGTTTACAAGATTATTATCCAGTTTTGTACAAGGGAAATAATGGTTTTGTGGCGCATGAGTGTATTTTGGATTTGCGATCGCTCAAAAAATCTGCTGCCATAGAAGTAGATGATATCGCTAAGCGATTAATGGATTATGGTTTTCACGCCCCTACCGTTTCTTGGCCTGTTGCAGGTACAGTAATGGTAGAACCAACCGAAAGCGAATCAAAAGCAGAATTAGACCGTTTTTGTGATGCCATGATCGCCATTCGTCAGGAAATCGCCGAGATTGAAACAGGCAAAGTTGATGCGGAAAATAATGTCTTGAAAAATGCACCTCATACCGCAGAAACTTTAATTACTGATGATTGGAATCGTCCCTATTCTCGCACTCAAGCAGCTTATCCAGCACCTTGGTTAAAAGAATACAAATATTGGCCTCCTGTCAGTAGAATTGATAATGCTTTTGGCGATCGTAATTTTGTCTGTTCCTGTTTACCGATGTCAGCTTATAACGAGTAAGTAGGTAGATATAAGAAAACTGAGGCGGGCAGGATGCCCACCCCACAAGAAAGCTGCAACTCTTGTGGGGTGGGCATCTTGCCCGCCTCATCCAAAGATAACTATTCTTACTTTATTTATTTACACCTACTTAATTGGTGATTAGGGACTTCGCATCAGCAAAGTTGAATATTGCTAGATATCCTGGCAATATGTCTGTGATTCCAGCTTGGAACTTTTCCTTTTAGTTTAAGAGCATAATTATATTACCCTGAAAATGGTATTTATCAATACCAAACTATTTAAAAAAAATATAAAGTTTTTATATGTTAATCATAGATTTTTTTATAAATTAATTATATTTTTTCTTCTACCAACAAAAAGTTTATTAGTGTTAAAATTATAATAGCTCTTTATTTGAGCCTTTTAGGGTGATACTGAACCAAGCCATTTTCACAGAATAAACTGGGTTTGCTGGCATTATTATCGGGGTGTGCCAGCATTGTTGTCCAGATAGTGAACCAAGCCATTTTCATAGAATAAACTGGGTTTGCTGGCATTATTATCGGGGTGTGCCAGCATTGTTGTCCAGATAGTGAACCAAGCCATTTTCACAGAATAAAGTAGGTTTGCTGGCATTATTATCGGGGTGTGCCAGGATTGTTGTCCAGATAGTGAACCAATCCATTTTCACAGAATAAAGTAGGTTTGCTGGCATTATTATCGGGGTGTGCCAGCATTGTTGTCCAGATAAAAGATTGACTGCGCTTTGATTTGTTCATTCTCAAAGTCCAGTCGAAATTTTTATACCTGCCTATAAATAATTATCAAGGCAATTCACCTGAATTGCTAATTGATAGTCGAGCATTTCGTTGATTTTCATCTCTTTAAAATCGACTCACTATTTATGCACACTCCACTCTCTAAAAAGATTGATCGACTTGAAAAAGCCTTAGCTCCTTTACATGAAAAATACGATCGATTAGCCAAAATGTTAAGAGTTCCATTTCGGGCGATCGGATTTTTCAAATTTCTTCAAGGCATTACCGTACACCCAACCCGTGAATCACTCCGCTATGCAGTAGCTCTGATGGATACAGAAGATCCTCAAATGTATCAGCGAGCCAGAGAAATAATACAACAAATCTTAAATTTACAAGACAAAGATTCCCACAGCAAAACTTATGGAATTTGGCCGAAATATCTCGAAGAAAAACCTTTTAAAATAGTTCAGCCCGATCCAAACTGGCGTGAATTTTTAGCTACACAACTACTACAACTCGCACTTTATCATCGTCCTAACTTACCTGTTAAGTTAATGGCTCAAGTCGATCGCGCTATCCTCTGCGCTGCAAGTAATATTCAACAGCGTGATACCCCTCTTGATTACACCAACATTGCCATTATGGGCATTTATGTAACCTTAGTTACAGGTCAAATCTACGAAATCAATGATTTGTACAATTATGGAATAAATCGTCTTCAGGAATTCTCTCAACACATCCTAGAACAAAATAATTTTACTGAATACAACAGTCCAGATTATACAGTTATTACCTTAGAAATTTTAGGTCGTCTGAGGCTATATGCCAACAATTTTAACAATGTCACAATAGCAGAACTAGTTGAACCACTCTATCGTTTAACTTGGACAGAAATAGCTGTTCATTTCCATCCCCCTACTCGCCAATGGGCAGGTCCCCATAGCCGAAGCTACAGCACCTTACTCCCAATAGAAGTATTAGCATTAATAGAACGCTCTACCTCAGAATTAATAGATTTTGGCACTTTGGAAAAGTACCCAGCCCTAGATGAATATCGCCTCCCCTTACCTTGTCCCGGAGATTTAGAAACACTATTTCTCCACTTAAATGAACCTCGGACTGTAACTCAAATCTTGTCTAAAAGATTACCCAATCAGGTTCTAACAACTTATCTTGCTCCCGCTTTTACCTTGGGAAGTGTTAATTACAGTGACTTTTGGCATCAGCGGCGACCTTTAATGATCTATTGGGGAACATATCAAGACCCAAGTTATTTAAGAGTACGCTGTTTATACAACAATGTAGATTACGCAGCAGCACAATTTTTCAGCGTGCAAAATGAGGGAAAAATTCTCAGCGGTGTTTCTTTTGCTACTGATATTAACCCGAGCAATCCTTACATTAGCCAAAAGAAGAAACATAATTCTCAATTACCGATCGAAGATTTGCGGTTGCGTTTTGAGTTTGGCGGTTCTATTGATAGGAAAAATCTCAAAGCTCAGCTTTCATCATTAGCTACTCTAAACTCAACTGTCTGTCTATCCTTTGGCGATTTAAATATTCAGATCCAAATTCCCTACGCACAATTTGGTCAATCAACAGGCAAATGGCAAATTCATCAAGACTCACAATGTTTTTATCTGGATGTGTTGCTATATTCTGGGAAGAACCAAGTATTTAATCTTTCTCATCTTAGCCAAAGCGCGATCGCATTTGCCCTCAAAGTAACAACTGAAAAAATTTTATCCTCTGAAGTCTCAATCAATATTGTTGATAACTGGCTAGAAATGGAGTGGGAAAATCTCAATCTTAAACTTTGGACTAAACCCGCCCAACAGCACTTTTTAAATATATCAGCTTGCTCATCCGTTGCAGGTAAAACAGTGTTTTGAAATATCTAAATCTTGGTGACAGACAATAAATAGGAGGTGGGGAGATACATAGCATTATTTTTTCCAGGACTTACGCAACTGGCACAATTAGTAGGGTGCTCTACTACACTCAAACCCTGATGCTGTCCATCAAATTTAAGGTCTGACGCACCCTACAACAAAAATTCAAGTGTGACACGCAGCTTTAGTCCTGTTTTCAATTTCGCAATAATCAAGTTTGCGGTGCTTCTCATGGATTAGGACTTACGCAATTCCACCAGTCTGTTGATTTGCTGATAACGTCTGTGTATGTGAGGAATACTTAAGGAATCCCAGCGGCATTATTTAGCAATTCTTCAACGTCTAGCAAAAATCACTGAGGCTTCAGACGTGAAAATGAAGTTATGGTAAAAAAATTTTAAAGAATTGGTTTAGACCAATAAAATTAAGCACAACTACTATGCAACTACTAGTAAAATTTGAACAGCAGTTGATTTAAGTCTCTATGACCATTATTGCCAATTAACCTTAACTAACCTTACATCTATTTAGTTCCACCTACTCAATAGCTAGCTAAACCAATGCGAATCCTGACAGTTCATAATTACTACCAACAACCTGGGGGCGAGGAGCAAATCTGGTCAACAGAGAGTGCATTGTTGGAATCTTACGGTCATGAAGTCCTGCGCTATACCTTAGATAATCATGATATCAAAGGGATGAATCCGTTGCTGTTGGCAAAAAATACGGTGTGGAACAGCAGGGCTTACCGAGATCTCCGATCGCTCATCCGCGACCAAAAACCGCAAATTGCTCACTTTCACAACACCTTCCCGCTAATTTCTCCCTCTGCCTATCATGCTGTCAAAGATGAAGGCATCCCAGTAGTCAAAACTTTACACAACTACCGATTACTCTGTCCTAATGCCCTATTTTTCCGTGAAGGAAAAGTCTGTGAGGATTGCTTAGGGAAACCGTTTCCCCTACCCGGAATCATTCACGCTTGTTATCGGGGTAGTAAATACAATAGCGCAATGGTTGCCACAACAATGAGCCTTCACTCGCTTTTGGGTACTTGGACTCAGGTCGTGGATGTATTTATTGCCTACAGTAAGTTTGCGATGGATAAATTCGTCGAGGGAGGAATACCCGCAGAAAAACTGGCATTCAAGACAAATTTTCTCCATCCTGCACCTCAACCTGGAGAAGGGAAAGGCGGGTACGGAGTGTTTGTCGGAAGGTTATCAGTGGAAAAAGGGCTGGGGGTAATGCTGGATGCTTGGAGACAACTAGGAGGTAAAGTTCCGCTCAAAATCGTGGGTGATGGCCCAATGAGAGGATTAGTCACGGAAGCAATCAAAGAAATGCCAGAGATTGAGTGGATGGGACGAATCCCTCTAGAACAAGTTTATGAAGTCATGGGGAATGCGGCGTTTTTTGTGTTTCCTTCCGAGTGGTACGAGACATTTGGGCGAGTGGCGATCGAAGCCTTTGCCAAAGGTACACCCGTCGTCGCCTCAAACATCGGGGCAATCAGCGAACTCATCGATCACGAACGCACTGGCTTACTTTTCAATCCTAGCGATCCTACCGACTTAGCAGCAAAAATCAATTGGCTATTAGCTAATCCCGATGCACTCAGTAAAATGCGTCAAGAAGTCCGTGCTGAATTTGAAGCAAAATATACAGCAGCCGACAATTACAAACGACTAATGGAAATCTATGAATCTGCTCTCTCGCAAAAAATCTCTGATGGGTGTTTGATAAAGATCGCCAATTAATTATCTTTAATCGATTTACCCAATCCCATAACAATTAAGTCATCAAGTGGGCAGAAAATTTTTGGCTTACCTGAGATAAATTTATCATGGACTTCACCAAAAAAAACCTTACCAAAAACATTACCAAAGTAGCAATATGGTTGAGGTTTTCTCATCATCAATAGCCCTAGAATATTTGCCTTTTCGTTTAAGATTGTATATAAATAATAAATCAAGGGAAAATCAAAGTAACTCCCAAATGCCAAGTATTTTTATTCAGGCTTTGTCCTGATATATTTAATGCTTAATAATGGCTGTAATGCTTATTTTGTAAGGATTAGATAGAAAATAATAAATATGTTTTGTTTTAAAAATTGATGGATTAAATGTATTTATAGCTGAGAAATTGGGGAAAATATGTGGTTTAATATTATTGGAAATAGGTTAGAAAAGCAAACCACAATAGGTTTGGTTTCTTTAATATCTATTAGTTTGTTGCTATTTTTATTAAGGTCAATGGATATAATTGGAAATGGCTTGCGTGGCGAGTACTTTGATAATGAGAACCTAACTAATCTCAAACTAACTCGCACAGATAGTATAGTGGATTTTAATTGGGGTACAGGTTCGCCCAATTCAGCGATCGGCTCCGATTATTTTTCAGTCCGCTGGACAGGACAGGTACAAGCTACAACCACTGGTAACTATACGTTTTTTGTTTCAGCAGATGATGGAGTCAGGCTGTGGGTAAATGGACAACAACTAATCAACGACTGGGAAGACTGGGGAACAGTCAGGGAGAGAAGCGGTTCAATCAGCCTCACTGGTGGTCAGAAATACGATATCCGGTTGGAATATTTAGAGGAAAATAATCAGGCGGTTGCCCGACTGCTGTGGTCGGGGCCTTCTGTGTCTAAGCAGGTGATTCCCCAAAGTCAGTTATATTCCACTCCCTTGGGAGGTACCACTCCCCCGGCTCCCCCGGCAGACACCACTCCACCAACCGCCAGTCTGACAGCCCCAGACATCTTGACTGAGGGCGGTACAACATACCAATTTAATGTCACATATTCGGACAATACAGCAATGAATGTAGCCACATTCGATGGGGGAGATATTTTAGTAACGGGTCCCAATGGCTTTAGCCAGATGGCAGCTTTGGTGAGTGTGAACAACAATACCAATGGCACACCACGCACGGCGACCTACCGAATCAGTGTTCCTGGTGGTACTTGGACGATCGACGATAACGGCACTTACACCTTCGCCTTACAACCCAACCAAGTCAGTGATACGAGTAACAATTTTGTGACTGCATCCACGTTGGGCAGTTTCCTGGTGAATGTGCCAGCACCACCAACCACAAATCCACCACCAAGTACCGGGAATAATGAAAATATAGTCTTTCCTGCTGATGCTGGGGTAATCAATGTCAAAACCCAGTTTGGTGCCAAGGGAGATGGGGTCACAGATGATACAGCGGCAATTCAAGCAGCGTTGAATGCCTATCCCAATGGCGGGAGAATTATTTATTTGCCAAACGGAACTTACCTGGTTTCCAATACCTTAAGTTGGCCCGCAGGCACTCCGGGTACAGGAAATGACTACAAGAACACAATTCTGCAAGGGCAAAGCCAGCAGGGGACGATCGTCAAGCTAAGGGATAATGCCCCTGGGTACACAAACACCAGCACACCGAAATCAGTAATTTACACCGGACCCAGCCCAGCCCAACGGTTTCGTAACTCGATTCGGAACTTGACACTGGATACAGGAGTGGGAAATGCTGGAGCGATCGGCATTCAGTTCAACGCCAACAACCAAGGAACCCTGCGGGAAGTAACGATTCGATCGAGAGATAGACAGGGAATCAATGGCTTGGATATGAATTTTACCGATGAAATCGGTCCGTTGTTGGTTAAAAACGTAACTGTTGATGGATTCCAATACGGCGTTCGCACTGGCTTCAACGTCAACAGCATGACCTTTGAAAATATCACCCTGCGGAACCAAAGCGTGTATGGATTCTACAATACAGGTCAGGTAGTCAATATCCGGGGATTAAACAGTACAAATGCCGTGACTGGGGTCTTCAATGCCGGAGGAAGAATGACTTTGATTGATTCCTCCTTAACTGGTACTGCTGGCGCAGCTAACAGACCAGCTATTGAAAGCAATTTCCAAAATGATTTACTAGCTCGCAACATTACAACTTCCGGTTATCAAGCTGCTCTCCGCAACGCCAATGTGACACAGGCTGGAGCGAATATCACGGAATTTGTCGGCGGTGGCGTGACGAGTCTGTTTACTTCACCGCAGCGAACTCTGAATCTGCCAATCAAGGAAACTCCTGATGTGCCTTGGGACGATCCGATCGCAACTCCTTGGGCAAATGTCACTTCTTTTGGCGCAATACCTAACGATGGGCTCGATGATACGGCGGCGATTCAAAGAGCGATCGATTCGGGAAGAACAACAGTTTACTTCCCCAATGGAACTTACCACTTGGGCGGTACAGTTCTCGTCCGCAACAATGTACGCCGCGTCATTGGTACTGAGGCAGGTATAATTGTCGGCAGTCAATCCAACCAAACCTATCCCGGCTTCAGATTAGTAGAAGGCAATAGCCCAGTAGTTGTATTTGAGCGGTTTTGGGGCGGTTTCTTCGCCAATCCAACTTTTGAGAATGCTTCTTCTCGGACGATCGTGATTCGTCACTCTTCAAATGTGTCGGGTAATATGACAGGTACCGGAGATGTATTTCTCGAAGATGTAGTCTCCAATCCTGTTTCCAACTGGACATTCAACAAGCAAAATATCTGGGCACGCCAACTCAACGTAGAGAATCAAGGAACCCACATCATCAATAATGGCGGAAATCTTTGGATTTTCGGGCTAAAAACCGAGCGGGGCGGTACACTAATTGATACGAGAGCAGGTGGAAAAACTGAGTTACTCGGTGGGTTTGCCTACACCACAACTACTGCTCCCAATGGTCAACAGAACGACCCGATGTTCATTAATAATGAGTCTTCGATTTCCATCAGTATGGCAGAAATTCAATTTGAAGACGATGAGGATTTTCAATACACCACCTACGTTCGGGAAACAAGGAACGGAGTGACCCGGAATCTAACTCGTAACGGTGTACTAAACTATATTAGTGGAAAACAAATTCCCCTTTACGTTGGCTACCTTGGTAACTAGAGTAGTCTATCGACTAGTATTGATAGTATTGACGATCGATTTATTTTCCCTGTCGTGTTTCTGCTCCGAGATAAATCAGTTCAGTCTCGAACTCCCAGAGGTTTTTAGATGACTAGAACATTAGAATCCGCTACCGCTAAAAAACCAAAAGGATACGTCACCAACGCGAATCTAACACTGTTTGGCATTGCTACCGCCCTATTTCCCCGGGTTCTCACAGCACTAAAAATTCCTTCTGCTATTAACTTTTTGCACTTTGCGGCAATACCATTTGCCTGTTGGTCAGTGGTAACAACATCCCGCAGCAAAGATCGCAAACAAATAGAGATTTCCCGGCAACTTTTGATTGGGATATTTCTGTTTTTCACCGTTACGATCGCCAGTGCTTTGCTCAATAATGCCGGAATAGTCAACGCTATCCTCAGCTTTTTGCTGTTGGGAGAACCTTTTATTTTGATCTTGACCATTGTATGTATGCCCATGTCGGCGGAGGGATTTCAGCGCTTCCGAAGTTATATTCTCGCATTTGCAATGATTAATATGCTCTTTGCCTATGTCCAGAAATATGTTTTTCGCATGGAAAACCTGATTGGTTTGGAAGACAATATTAAAGGAATTTTTATTGGGCAAGGGGCAGGTCATGTGATTGGTGGTTCCGTTGCCATGACCTTTGCCGTGTATTATTTTGTGAGTGCCAAGACTAAGCCACTTTGGTTTCGGATCGCGATCGTCCTTGCTTGTTTCAACCACATCGTGATCTCAGATACAAAACAAGTCTTACTTTCCTTTATTATTGGATATGTTCTTCTTTACCTGATCAATGTAAAAGACCTTGGCAAGACTTTGACCTATCTAATTCTTGGTGCTATCTTTCTAGGTGTCTTCTACTGGGCTATTTACAATATTGAAGCTCTTAAGGCTTTTACAACTTGGATCAGACCCGAACTCTACGGGCCTGATGGCGAAGCAACAAAGTTAAAATTTGCCACATTTCGCATCGTTCCTACCTACTTTGAATCTCCACTCAATTGGTTATTCGGTCTAGGCCCAGGGCATACTGTAGGACGATTAGGTGGCTGGATGTTAGAGAGTTACTGGAATTTACTACAACCTCTGGGCGCAACCATGCACCCTGCCAGCGTAGCTGTTTGGAGAGCCGTAAGTCAAAGTTGGTTAGGCGACCAATCCAGCCTATTTTCCCCTTTGTTCGGTTGGGCTGGCATCTGGGGAGATTTGGGAATTTTAGGACTGGGAACTTACTTCTACCTGGCATTTCTGATATGGTGCCATGTCTGCGTTATCGATCTTTCTAAGTACCTGATGCTAACCGTATTTGTGTTTGGCTTAGTGTTTTCCCAATTGGAAGAACCGGGCTATACTCTTTTCGTTGCCAGTATGATCGGCTTAGGATGGCAAGAACATAAATTTGAGACCCAGAAGAAATGAAACCCACAAAATTAAGCTGCTTTGAACCTATACCCTGGCTTAATCAAAACATGGTTTAGAAAGGCTCGTTGTTCACCAGTTCATTTGTCTATACGTTGAGAGGCTGGCTTACGGTAAATCAAAGTATGCCAGCACCTTCAGCACAACAGCCGTTACCACAATTTGTACAATTACTTGAACAGGTGTTTGTGCATTTCCACCGCCCTCACCACCTCCCCCTCCCCCTGCTAGAGCAGCAGATGTATAGATTGTGTTCAGTAACAAAGTAGTACAAACAGCGATTTTTAATAATTTAGATTTCATCATAAATTTATGAGGTCTAACAAACCAAATCATGTTACAGCAAAGCAAAATCATGCAACTTTCGGCGAAAGTTTGCTTTTGTATGATGGTATTGTATTCTCTGTAAATATACTATAATAATTTCATTCCTTAACATAAAGTTTATAAAATCAGGTACTTTCCTTAATAATTTCTTGAAAAAAGATGAGTTCCATAAAAAAACAACTAAAAAGTATATGGAGACTGGGTTGGCCAGCAGAAAATAGTTGTTTTAGGGTTAAACACATAATCTTTGCCAATGCTAAACTAGCTTCAGAATCTTTAGTTGGTAAACTGGTTCAAAAGCAAATTATTTGGCATCAAGGTGAAAATTTTGTTCCTCCGTACAACCTGTACTAAGGAGCTTACCCTGATTCTCGTCTCCCTGATAAGACTTGAATTTTTGTGGTACTACCTATGAGCAACCGCGCAGAGAGAAATCAAAATGGAGAACGAACAGCAGCTTCAGAAGATAACAATTCCAGTACCAGATCGTCGCTTTCAGAGGTTGCCCCAAGCCAGTAATTATTCGCAGTCCGGTAAGGATGGGGATGACGAAGGGGGATTAAACCTTGGGCAGGTTGTGGATGCTCTGCGTCGGAGGGTTTTAATCATTGCTGGGATGGCTGTAGTTGTTGCCGTCGCTGCTTCGGTGAAGGCGCGTGACACCAAACCGATCTATCAAGCAAGTTTCGAGATTTTGACTAAGCCAGTCACTGTGGAAACGCAGGTGATTTCGTCTGTTCCACAAACCTTGAGCAATAAAGAAGACCAGCAATCTGCCAAAGGAGTTGATCCGACAAAACTGAAAGTGTTGAAGAGCCCATCGGTTTTGTCCCCGATCGCCAAAAAACTGGAATCTGAGTACCCCGATATGGGTTACGATGAAATTGCCGCTAACCTGGTAGTCACTCCCGATCCAGCAAGTGAAATTTTGGCGGTGAGTTACCAAGACCAAGACCCAAAAAAAGTTAAAGCAATATTAGACCTAGTTGCAGAAGCCTATTTAAAATACAGCCTAGAAGAACGTCTAGCTGATGTCCGGCAAGGGATTCAGTTCGTGGATAATCAACTGCCACAACTGCAAAAGCGAGTGGAAACTATTCAAGATCAGCTACAGAAATTTCGACAGCAGTACAACCTGATCGATCCAGACTCGCAAGGAAAACAACTAACGGATCAGATAGCCAAGGTCGGACAACAGCGATTTGATGTCCAAGTTAAACTCAATGAAACGCGAACAATTTATGATAACTTGATCCGGGAGTTAGCAAAAGAAACAGATAGTACGGCAGCTTCCTCAGCATTAAGTGGAAATCCTAACTACCAGAAATTATTAAGTCAGATCCAGGATATAAAAGCCCAGGCGGCAAGAGATGGTTCTGTGTTTCAAGAGATCAGCCCAAAAATTCAAGTCTTGCGAGAGCAAGAAAAAAATCTGCTGCCGTTGTTAAAAAAGGAAGGGCAAAGAGTAGAGGCAGAGCTAGCTGGGAAAATTCGCGAATTAGAAGCCCAAGAGCAATTTTTTGCTCAGACAGAAAAAGATTTGATTCAGAGTATCAAACAATTATCAGCAGTTTCCCGTCAGTATACTGATATTCAAAGGGAGTTAAAAATCTCTACAGACAACCTGGATCAATTTTTAACGAAACGGGAAGCCCTTCGCATTGATGCTGGACAACGAAAAACTCCCTGGCAAATCCTTACCCCCCCGACAAACCCAACACCTTCTTCTGCTGATGTCAAGCGTAGTGGTATATTAGGGGCGGTTCTGGGACTGCTGCTTGGTGTAGGGGTGGCACTGCTACTGGAAAAACTCACTAATGCGATCCGCTCTGTCGATCAACTCAAGCTGTTGGCTAAGCTGCCAATTTTAGGGGTAATTCCTTACAATAAAGCACTGACTGGAGAAAAGCAAGAGTTAATTTCGCTCAAAACAATTACTTCTCTGGTCAGCAGATCTGGGATGGTTAAGCAAGTGCAGCAAAGGTTTGGGTTCAAGAGCGGTCATAATGGTATATTACGAGATTACACAAAATCTGCGTTTGTCGAAGCTTTTCGATCGCTCCATACCAATATCTTACTCCTGAGCCCAGATGCAAGAATTCGATCGATAGTTATTAGTTCTTCCATGCCGGGAGAAGGCAAATCTACAGTGTCAATTTATCTAGCACAAGCGGCAGCAGTGTTGGGTCAAAAAGTATTGCTAGTAGATGCGGATTTACGATTACCTAAGCTTCATCAACGCCTGGAGTTAGACAACTCTTTTGGTCTTAGTACATTAATTGCTTCGGAGAATCTGGACTTTGATATGGTAGTGCAAAGTTCTTATCTGGATAGTAATCTATCTGTTCTAACTTCGGGACAGGTTCCCCCTGATTCGACCAAACTGTTATCTTCTAAAAAGATGCAAGCTTTGATGCAGAAGTTTGAAGAAACCTACGACTTGGTTATTTACGATATGCCGCCCTTTGGGTTAGCAGATGTCAAAATACTTGCTCCCAATGTCGATGGAATCATTATGGTAGTTGGACTGAATAAAACAAAAGCTTCTATGTTGACAAATACACTAGAAGAACTGAGGTCATCGGCTATCAGTGTGTTGGGCATCGTTGCCAATGGCTCAAAGGATCAAAGTTCCTCAATGGATTCTTACAATCAGTATTATGAGTCTTCTGCAAAAACCCCGGTTTTTTCCATCAACGCAGCTAATACAAGTCTGGAACAGAATCCGGCTAAACTGACGACACTCGATTAAAAATAAAGTGGGAGGGTGAGAACCCCTGGATAAATCTCAGGGTATGAAACCCAACTCAAATATTTGCCAATCCAACAATAAGACTAGAACATGGGAGTCGGAGACACTTTAATTGTTAAATTAAAAACAATTATCGTTCGCTGGTGTCGATATTATTTGAATGTTGATTTTGATTCAGGTCTTGCTGTGATAGCAAGTTTTTGTGTTAAGAAAATTTGGGAGAAAATGTATATTGATTGTATAATTTTCTCAATCGTAAATAGAGTAACTTTAACTTTTGGAACTAGGTAAAATTTTCTTGAAGAATTGTTTTTCCCCAAAAATAACCGTTTTTGCTTGTAATAAATAATTGTATCTACGATGGAAGTACTAATTGTTCTGGTATTGATTGGGATTGTTTGGATGGTCAGCCCTAAACGGTGGCGAAAAAGATTTCTGCTTCCCTTCTGTGTGACGCTGGTGCTTTGTCTGGCAATTATGTCACCTTGGGGAGTGGATTTGGCAACTCAGGGAATGCTGGCTAACTTGCCACAGGATACTGGGGAAACTGTCCAAGCGATCGTAGTATTGGGGCGCGGGGATGACTTGCGCCAAAGACGGATTGAAAAGGTGGAAAAGCTCTGGCAACAGCAACGGTCATCTAGAGTGTTTGCCAGCGGGATGCTAGATGCTGAGTTCATGCTGGAACAGTTTGAGAAGAACGGGATTCCCAAAACAGCTTTGAGTGGAGAGCGCTGCTCTCAATCCACCGAGGAAAATGCTCTGTTTACATCAGCAGTGCTGTACCCTCAGCAAGTGCAGAAAATTATCCTGATTACCGATAGTCCTCATATAATGCGATCGATGTTAGTGTTTCAGGCTTCTGGATTTCAGGTCATTCCTCATCCGGTACCTCTGCCCGATCATTGGAGTGCTCCTCGTAAATCACTGTTACTGCTACGAGAATACGCAGGTCTAGTGAAATATTCTCTAACCGATCGGTTTCGGCAACGGACTGCTGAAGAATTGCGAAATCCGCCAGCTGATGTGGCTGATAAGCTAGTAAAGTGGAATTGTCAGTTGCCGATGGTCGATCGATCTTAAAAACGGGTGAAAGAGAAGTGCTTAAGCGTTACTTTACAAAAAATCTCTTAGCTTTGAAGATTCCATAAAGATAGGTGAGTTTGCTACCCAGATTTTTGATGAAGTAGATTACTAAACGTAAAATTGATGAAGCACTTCCCAGAAACCTAAGTAAATAGTTAGAACCATCAAACGGTTTATTAATACAGAAGACCTATGATAATTGATGCTCGCTCCCTACCACCCGATGAAGTTCTGGAAACGCACGTTTGTATCGTTGGTGCAGGCCCAGCAGGGATTACCTTAGCCTTGGAGTTTGCTAACCAAAATTTCCAGGTTTGTTTGGTGGAAAGTGGTGGATTTGACTACGATCAAGAAACTCAATCTCTATTGGATGGAGTGGTCGTTGGCGATCCCTATCCCCGCTTGCATGAAGGTCGCCGTCGTCAGTTTGGCGGAGCCTCTCATTGGTGGGGAGCGCCAAATAGTCACAAGGATGCTGGCTTTCGCTGTATCCCCCTCGATCCGATCGATTTTGAACAACGAGATTGGCTACCCTACAGTGGTTGGGCAATAAATAAAACTGATTTAGACCCCTATTATGAGCGGGCGCACCAACTTTGTAAGATTGGCCCTTATACCTACGAACCCGAAGATTGGGAAGATAAACGAGCAGTGCGGTTGCCTTTTAAGAGCGATCGCATGACCACCCGAATCAGCCAGTTTGGTTCCAAAACTCCTTTCACCCAAGAGTATCGCGAAACAATTAAGCAGTCAAAAAATATCACCACCCTGCTTTATGCCAATGTGGTGGAACTGGAAACTGATGAAAGTACGCAAGCAGTGTCTCGCCTCCGCATTGTCTGTTTATCTAATAAGCAAGTTTGGTTGAAGGCAAAAGTAGTAATTTTAGCCACAGGGGGATTGGAAAACGCCCGATTATTGTTAGCATCGAATCGGCAACAGCCAGCAGGATTAGGGAACCAAAACGATCTGGTGGGTCGCTATTTTATGGATCGGCCCATTCTTAGTGCTAAGATAATTCCCTCCAATCACCAGCTGTTCGATCTTACTGCCCTGTACGACATCTACACCGTGAGAGGCGTGCCGATTATGGGGTGGGTGAAACTGACAGAGGAAGTGATTCGCCGGGAACGCTTACTGAACAACGGCGCACAACTATTTCCCAGACCACTAGCACATCAAAAAGAAGCTACCCTGGCTTTGCGAGCGCTGATCTCATCGATTCGCGAAGGCAAATCGCCCCAAGATTTATCCAAGTATCTGAGTGTAGCGCTGCAAGGGGTTGATTATCTTGTAGCAGCAGGCTTTTGGGCTGCTGTGAGAAAGTTGCCATCCTTGCAACGTGGCGATTGGTCTTATTTGCCTTACGAAAAACGGCGGTTCTCGGAATTTGAAATATTTTACCAAATGGAGCAAGCCCCCGACCCTAACAACCGGGTTATGCTTAGTTCAGAACGCGATCGCTTGGGTCAACCGAAAACCGAAGTTCATTGGCGCTTGAATCGAATTGATATTGACAATGCTAGACGAGTTCAAGAAATTTGGGCCGAAGAATTTGCCAAAGCTGGATATGGACAGTTAGTGTTTTCCAAAGAAGGGGAACCGCTGAAATTTGAAAAAGAAGCGATGCACCATCACATGGGAACAACGCGAATGCACGTTAATCCAAAACAGGGCGTGGTAGACGCGAACTGTCAGGTTCATGGTATCCCGAATCTGTTCGTTGCTAGTTGCTCGGTCTTCCCAACAGCGGGCTATTCCAACCCAACTCTGACTATCCTGGCGCTGTCCATCAGAGTTGCAGATCATGTTAAGACATTGATGAACTGAGTTTAAGGGAATCGCAAAAACAAAGGAGCGAGTAGGTTTGTGGGGAATCGATCGAGCGAACTCTTTCACTGTAACGCGCTGGAAGTAGAAGCGAGCGATCGATTCGCACTTAAGTAATTAAAAGCAACGCTCAAATCGCTTTTACCATTCCTATTGATTCACAAATGTTAAAAAGCCCTAAGCTGTTGAGCATTTAAATTTTTTCCCTGAAAGCTTTGCTAAAAGGAATCCTAAGTTGCCAAAATTACAGTTTAAATGCCTGTTTGCTGCTCTAAGTTTATCTATGTTGTCCTAAATTATCTTCATCTGAAAACGACAAAACAGTACTAATGTAAAGGAAATGTCAAGATTGGACAAAGATAATCAGTAAAATCGACAATGCTTATGCCAATGTGATATTGTTTAATGGAGAGCAATAAATATTAACACCTACTGAACAAATATTTGTACTTAATTCAGGCGAAAAAGCTCGAAACAAGTTAGTTAAAAAGCAAATTACTGGATGGTAAAAATGGGACAGTTTAGCCATTACATTCTCACTAAGTTCAACGTCAGAAATTTCCCAGACCTAAGACCAGGCTGTGACCCAGCTTGGCTAGAAAGGAGATTTAAACTATTCGACCAATATTGTTTCCCATCGGTATCCAGTCAATCCAACCAAAACTTTCAATGGTTGGTTTTTTTTGATGTAGATACACCTGAGCCATTCAAACAGAAGATTTCTGAATACGCTAACAAGTGGAAGAACTTCGTTCCAGTCTACCTAGATTGTCCGTTCCCTTATGGTCAATTTACTGATGAAGTAAGAGCAGTCGTCCGCAACTACATTCCAGCTGAGTGTGAATACCTGATTACGACTTGGCTAGATAATGATGATGCGATCCACAAAGATTATGTCCAGATGATTCAGGACAACTTCAATCAGCAAGAATGTGAGACTGTTAACTTCTTCTTTGGCTACCAACTGGCGGAAGGTAAGCTTTACTTTGATTTTGAACTGGCAAGTCACTTCATTAGCTTGATTGAAAAATACAATCCAGATTCATTCAATACAGTTCATAGTAGACCACACAAAGAATTATATGAAGTGTGTAAATCTGCGAAGAAAGTATTTTGTAAACCAGCTTGGATCGAAGTGGTGCATGGTACCAATTACATGAATCTTTATCGGAAAGGTTTTCGAGTTCCAACAGGAAATATTTTGGAGAATTTTTCCATCAAAACTGAGCAACCGAAAGATGGCGAAAAAACCATTCCGTTTCTGCTAGAACAAGCAAAAATTACGGTTTTCTTTCCTTATTACTTCCTGAGAAAAGTGTTTCTCCGAATCAAACATAAGCAACTCACAGAGTTAGCAATGAGTCGCTTCGCAGTTAAAAGTTACTAATTGGGATTGGGGTAGGGGCGATTCATGAATCGCCCCTACGATTGGGGAAGATTTTACCCAATGACAAATGACAAACAACTAATGACAAATGGGAAAATTATGAAAATTTTGATTACTGGTGGTGCAGGTTTTATTGGTAAGTGGCTGATTGAAAAGATGCCATCTGATGTAGAAGTTGTGATCGTTGATTCTCTGGATGAACAAGTTCATCGGAGATCTAAGGATTTTGCACCTGAGTTATTAGCCCGTGCTAAATGTATCAAAGCAGATGTTCAGGATATTGGGGAACACAAAGAGGCGATCGAAGGAACAGACGTAGTAATTCACCTGGCGGCGCAAACTGGCACAGGTCAATCAATGTATGAAATCAGTAGATATGTACAACAGAATGCAAATGGGACTGCAAAGCTGTTAGAACTGATTTCCAGCCTAGAACACAAACCGCGCCGAATTGTAGTGTCCTCCAGTCGAGCAGTTTACGGGGATGGCGCTTACAGTGATGGGAAATCGATTCTTTATTCTCAAGGGCGACGAGTAGAAGATTTGCAAAACGGGATTTGGGAAGTTTGTGGCGCTGATGGTCAACCTTTAAAATCCCTGCCAATGCACGAAAGTCACCTGACTAAACCGACATCTGTATATGGGTTTACAAAATTGTGGCAGGAGCAATTATTACAAGTTTACTGTGAGAGTCAGGGGATCGATCTAGTAACTTTGAGATTTCAAAATGTGTATGGGCCGAAGCAAGAATTGGGCAATCCTTACACGGGAATTATTGGTATTTTTACAAATGCGATCGTCCAAGGAAACCGTCTAGAACTTTTTGAAGATGGTAAGGTAACGCGAGATTTCGTGTTTGTTGGCGATATTGCTGATGCAGTACTCGAATGTGCTACCTACGAAAAACCCTTAAACACCATCCTGAATGTTGGTAGCGGTGTAGCAGTAACTTTAGTAGAAGTTGTAGAAACGATCGCGGAAGTAATTGGCAAAAAAGCAGAGTATACTATCTCTGGTCGGTTCAGAGTCGGAGATGTACGCCATGCGATCGCAGACATGGAAAATTACAAAACCACATTGGGACACTGGACACCCACATCCCTGAAAGAGGGAATTTCTCAATACTTAAAGTGGTACTTGAATCAGGAACCACTAGAACAAGCTACTCTAGAAGCATCCCTGCGCGAAATGGAGCAAAAGGGTTTGTTGTTAGCCAAGAAATAACCTATCAGCCGTTGGTCATTAGTTATTAGTCATTTGCCAATGACCAATGACCAATGACCAATGACCAATGACCAACGACCAACAAATATGGACATTTTACATCTAAGTACATCTGATATTGATAACGGAGGAGCAAGGGCTGCCTATCGGCTGCACGATGGATTGCGATCGATCGGTTGCACCTCTAAAATGTTGGTACGCGCCAAATTTAGTTCCGATCCCACAGTGATACCTGAAGGATCGCCACTTACCAAGCTGGGTCCTCCCATATCGGGACTTCCGTTGCGGTTGTACCCAAAGTGCAACTCTTCAATGTTCTCTACCCAATGGTTTCCTGATGTCCTTGCTAAGAGAGTTAGTCAGTTCAATCCAGACATTGTTCATTTGCACTGGATTTGCAACGGCTATCTCCGAATCGAAACACTGCCTAAATTTAGTCAACCTCTGGTTTGGACTCTGCATGATATGTGGCCGTTCACCGGAGGATGTGACTATAACCGGGACTGTGAAAAATACAAAAAGTCTTGCGGTGAATGTCCGCAGTTAGAGAGTTCTCGAGCGTCGGATCTCTCCCGTTGGGTGTGGAATCGGAAAGCTAAATTCTGGCAAAACGCTAATTTGACCATTGTAGCAACAACTTCATGGATGGCTGATTGTGCCCGTTCTAGCTCATTATTCAAAAACAGAAGGATCGAAGTGATTCCTTTAGGATTGGATACTGAGAAATACAAACCAATTAATCGGCAAGTTGCGCGTGAATTACTGAATCTTCCCCAAGATAAACAACTAGTTCTCTTTGGAGCTATTAATTCTACATCAGATGCTAGAAAAGGATTTCAGTTTCTACTTCCGGCTTTGCAAAGACTTAGCGTCTCTGGTTGGAAAGATCAGATAGAACTTGTGGTTTTTGGTGCCTCGAAACCGGAAAAACCGATCGACTTAGGGTTTAACACTCATTACTTGGGGCGTGTTCATGATGATATTTCCCTGGCGTTGATATATTCAGCGGCAGATGTAATGGTTGTGCCATCAGTACAAGAAGCCTTTGGTCAAACTGCTTCTGAGGCGTTTTCCTGTGGGACTCCAGTAGTTGCTTTTGATGGTACTGGATTGAAGGATATTGTTGACCATCAACAAAATGGTTATCTAGCGACTCCCTTTGAAGTGGACGATTTAGCGAAAGGCATTGCTTGGATACTCGAAGATGGAGAACGTCAGCAAAAATTACGGTTTGAGGCCAGACAAAAAAGTTTGCGAGAATTCGCTAAGGAAGTCCAAGCCCGCCGTTATCTCTCTCTATACGAAGAAATTAAGGGAGCATCAGTGTCAGAAGGCTTTGTTAAAAGTTCGTAATGTGAGAAAATATAGAACAATTAGGGGCATACGAGTTTAATTAAACTGGTTCACGTCACAAGCAGGAAAGAATCAATGAGGTATTTGTCACAGTTTCTATATGTTATCTCAGCTAAAAAATTTGAACTTATACTGCTACTAATTGCTTTCCTCACAGTTTCACTTATGGATGCTCTGGGGATTGGATTAGTTGGGCCGTTTATGGGCTTGGCAACGAATCCGACACTGATTTATAAAAATGTCTTTCTAGCCAACACCTACAGAGCTTTAGGATTAAAAAGTACCAGCCAGTTTATCGGGTTAATGGGACTAACAATCGTCGTCATTTTTTACTTAAAATCTTTCTTTTATTACCAAATTCAGCGCTATGTATTTCGATTTTGCTTTACACAACAGGTGAAGCTGCGTCTGCGACTTCTGCACACTTATCTATTCCTGCCCTATACGTTTCATCTAAAAACCAACTCCGCTAATTTGATTCAAAATATTATAAATGAATCCCAAAATTTTAGCTATTCAGTAGCAATTCCGCTGCTAGGTTCGATCTCGAATCTTTTTGTTTTGGTGGTTCTGGTTTTGTTACTGATGAAAACAGACTTTGCCGCTACCGTAACTGTAATCGGAATTCTATTAGGTACTTACCTACCATTCCACTTATTCCGGAACAAAATTGTTCGCTGGGGTAAGGAAGGGGTGGAAGCAAACACAGAAATGCTACGCATCGTAAATCACGCGATCGGAGGACTGAAGGAAACACGAGTAATTGGCTGCGAGGAGTATTTTGAGAACCAATTGAACAGTCAGGTAAATCGGTTTGCCAAAGTCGCCACATTGTTTCACGTATTTCAAATCCTGCCGAGAATCACGATCGAAGCTCTGTTAATCACGTTTGTGGTTGGTTTGGTTTCAGTTTCCCTGTTGTTTGAGCAACGTTCACAAGACTTGGTTTCGGTTTTGGGGATTTTTGCGATCGCCTCAATTCGCCTCTTACCCTCTGCCAGTCAACTCATGTCCAATATGGGTGTGCTGCGAAACTTCAAGCCGACCTTGGATCGACTGTACATGGACTTGAAAGAAATTGAAAAGCCAGAAGCAATTAACTATTTGAAGATATCCCAGGGTTTTGTTCCCACTAAAGGGGTGAAGTTTGAGAGCCAAAAGTCTATCAAACCGATGCCAATGTCCTTTACGGACAAAATCGTTATCGATCGAATTAATTATGCTTATCCAGAAGCTGCCTCAAAGTCACTGACAGATGTTTCTTTGACTCTGAAAAAAGGCGAATCGATCGCCTTAATTGGTAAGTCAGGTGCAGGAAAAACAACCCTGGTGGATGTTTTCTTAGGCTTGTTAATTCCGCAGTCAGGCGATATTCAAGTAGATGGCTTATCAGTATATAATTCTTTGCGTTCCTGGCAAAATTTGATCGGTTACATTCCCCAATCGATCTTTCTCACAGATGACACGATCGAACGAAACATTGCCTTTGGTGTTCCAGACGATCAAATCGATCAGCAACGGTTGAATAACGCAATTCGATCGGCACAACTAGCAGATTTAATTGCCCAATTACCTGAAGGTACACAAACAATGGTTGGCGAACATGGCGTTCGTCTTTCGGGAGGACAGCGCCAGAGAATTGGCATTGCTCGTGCTTTGTATCATGAACGTGAAATTCTGGTTTTAGATGAAGCGACTTCTGCTCTAGACAACGAGACAGAAAACTTGATTAGCAAAGCTATTCAAGATTTGAGTGGCACTAAGACAATGATTATTATCGCTCACCGATTGACTACGGTTGAACATTGCGATCGCATTTACCAGATGGAGAAAGGCCAGGTTGTTAAGTGTGGCACCTATCAAGAAGTTGTTTTGGCACAGAACACCTAATTCCCGATCGGGGAACAAAAAACTTTTAAGGCATGGCTTTTTGCCTTGGACTTATTACCGTTACTGGGAGATAAAGATCGGATTGTATCTTGGTTAGCTGTACCATTACCGATATATTTTAAGGAGAATTAACAATGTCTGACAAAACTTCTCGTGTTGCTCTTTTCCTTGGGTTCTTCGGAGGAGGAGGAATTGAGCGGATTACAGCTAATCTGGCTCATGGTTTTGTTAAGTCAGGGATAGAAATTGATTTGTTGCATTATGACAGAGAAAGCCCTCATTTATGGCGTTTACCTTCTGAAACCAGAATCATACCTCTAAAGGCTTCAACTGTTTATCAAACTCTTCCTGGAATTGTTTCTTACTTAAGGCGGGAACCTCCCTCTGCGTTACTTTCAGCATCTCATTACATGAATGAAATATCTGTCCTAGCTAAAATTATCTCTGGTTCCCAGACAAGATTAATAGTAGCAGAGCATAACCAACTTTCTAAAACAACTCGCAATGCAACTAAGCTCAAAGATCGCTTGAGTCCTCTTGCTTCACGTCTTCTCTACCCCTGGGCTGATGGTATTGTGGCTGTTTCAGATGGTGTTGCCAAAGACCTGGCTCAGATTTCTCATTTGCCTCTAGATAAAATTCAAACCATTTATAACCCAGTCATTACAAAAGAGATGTTAGCAAATGCAGCAGAACCTGTAGATCATCCTTGGCTTACTGAAAAAAAATGTCCAGTTATCTTAGGCGTAGGCAAATTAGAAGCACAAAAAGATTTTCCCAACTTAATTCGTGCCTTTGCAAAGATTCGGGCTGTGCGAGAAGCGCGGCTGATTATTCTAGGTTGGGGACCTGACCGTCCAGAATTAGAAGCTCTAGTTAAAGAATTAAATTTAGAAGATGACGTAGATTTGCCCGGTTATGTACAGAACCCTTATGCTTATATGGCTAAAGCTTCAGTCTTTGTCTTGTCATCGGCCTGGGAAGGTTTACCAACAGTCCTAATAGAAGCTATGGCATTGGGAACACCAGTTGTTTCTACTGACTGCGAGAGTGGCCCTTCAGAAATCTTGGCAGGTGGTAAATATGGTTACTTAGTTCCTGTTGGTGATAGTCAAGCTCTGGCAGATGCGATTTTACAAGTTTTATCTGGTAATTCAAAGTCGGTTGATTCAAATTGGCTGGCTCAGTTTACCCTAGAAACTGCAACTCAAAAATATCTAAGCATTTTAGGTGTTGACTCTAACTAATTTTAATTACTAAATAAGAGAACAAGCTAGAGGATTCCGAGAAATTCTAGTAACTAAAATAGTTGCAGTCCACTTCCGTATTAAAAGGAGATAACTAATGAACTTAGCTATATTGTTTTGGTTCTATAAAGAACCGGAAATTTGCCAAAACCGTCTAGAACTAATTCGGAAATACAATCCGACAATTCCTATTTATGGATTGTATGGAGGAGATTTATCAACTGTAGAACAGTACAAAGTATCATTGGGCAAATATCTTGATGATTTTTATGTTTTTACTGGAAACCAAGACTCGCAATGGAAGTGGCTACAGGGAGATTTACTATTAACTGACTGGTATCTGAAGCGGGGTAAGAATTTAACTTGGGATACGGTAGTAGTAGTCCAATGGGATATGTTGGTATTTGGAGAAATTGAGAAACTTTTCTCAATGCTCAAAAAAGATGAAATCTTGCTCTCTGGACTTAGACCTATTAAAGAGGTAGAAAAAGATTGGATGTGGGTAACTCCAAAAATCCCAGATCATAGACAACAATATCTTACATTTTTAGAATATGTCCAGAAAACTTATAATTATAAATTAGACCCATTAGGGTGTATATTTATTGTGATATGTTTACCAAGAGTTTTTCTTGATAAATATTCAACAGTACAACAACCTGAGTTAGGATTTCTGGAATATCGAATTCCTATGTACGCTCAAATATTTGGAATTCCTTTTTGCGAAAACCATCCTTTTAATGCTTGGTGGTTGGATTGTGATTCATTATACAATCATAACAAGCAGCCAATAAAAAGATTCCTTAATACGCTTCGGTCGAAATTCAATTCCCCTTCACTGTCTGCATCACGAACTAATGTTTCCCTAATATCTATATTTAGGCAGTTAAATTCTCAGAGGGGCGCTAGGATTTTTCATCCTTATCAACATTTAATTCCTTTGAGGAATGGACAATGGTTGTCAGCTTTTTTTAAAGAATGGAGAAGAGACTTAAATTGGTTAAATAAAAAATTTTCGAGATAATCAGATAAAATTTAAAGTTGGCCTTTTGGCCTGAGCTAATCGAGGTTATGAACCACACAGATCTTTGATTGTGTGATTCTTTAGATTGTGCTTTTAATTGCCAAGGAAATTTATTTACTTTGGTGTAGTGTCAATACTGCTCGGTTAGGGATTTTTTCCCTTTGGGCGGACGCGAGTGCGTGCCGTAGGCATCAGCAATCGGAGTAGAAAATCTAGGGTTTGAGTCATAAATTGTAGCCCGAATGCCTAGCCCCTACCCAAGACCCAAGGAGTATCGGGTGTAGTGTGATTTTTATTTAATTTTATTACATTAGGAGCGACGCAAGTAAAGAGAACGAATTATAATTAAAAAATCGGAATGTGAAAGTTTTTCAAATGAAATTTAATCCTATTCAAAATATTTTCACGGCTAAAGATAAGCCTGCGTTTACAGTATTGGTTTATGCGATCGCTGTTCTCCTTGCCGTAGTTCTACCAATTGTACTTTGGCCGTTAAACCTATCATTTATATCCAGAACCTATGATGGCAGCGTTCCGGGTATGGTAGATACCGAGCCTTTTGAACTATTTGGTCTATTTATTTCAATTGTATTAATTGCTTTTACCTGGTCTAGACTGGGAATATCGAAAAGATTAAACTTAAATAGTTTTATTCTAGTCATTTTGCCACTTCTTGTCAGCTTAAATATTCTTTGGATATTAATCGATATATCATATCACAAAGCTAGCGATTACTTGTGTTACGAGAATGCGGCTCGCTCAATTTTAAATGAACTAAATCCTTATCTAGCAGAGCCAAGGTGTTATCTGTATCCACCTTTGCCAGCACAAGTACTTGCCTTTTTATACAAATTAGTTAACTCAACTAATTTGCTGCCAAAAGGAGATACATTAAAAGTTTGGAATACTGTTTTCTACTTATATCAATGTGGTCAGTTTTTCCAGATTATCCTGGCATATTATTTAACCTACCACCTGGCTCGAAGAATGGGCTTGAAAAATATTTTAGCTTCATTGATTGTATCGGGATTATTTCTGTTTAACGAGCCGCTCTTTAGAACAATAAAATTTGATCAGATTAATGTCTGGGTCTTAAACACTTTCCTCCTGGCGCTCCTGTTCCTCCGGTCTCGTCCCTTTGTTAGCGGTTTAGCAGTCGCCTTGGGCGCACATATCAAGCTGTATACTCTCGCTCTATTACTCCCTTGGAGTTTTATCAAGAGGCGGCGTGCTATTTTGGCGGTAGTTGTAGGATTTTTTGCTATTTCACTGATTCAGACTAATTGGGGGCAAGACTGGACGTTGTGGCAGCAATTTCTCATCTATTTCCAAAGCCCCGAAAAACCCAATAACTACCGAAATAGTAGTATACGGAGCTTTGTTTACAATTTATTTAAGATACCTGCAACATTTATAGATAAGTCTTATTTTAATTTTGTTCCTACGATCGTAGCGGTCATAAACCTTTTGATTCTTGTTTGGTTTGTTGTTAGGATGATCAAGCGTGAGAGAGGCTATAGGCAGCTTAAGAAAGATAGTCTTTCTAGGAACGGACAACTACCGAATGATTTGTTTATACTTTATGGGCATTCGATCGATGCGATCGCCCTGGGGTTGCTAATTTCACCGTCTGTCTGGGAACATCACTACGTCATAGCGATACCCCTTGCTCTATGGGCTATTACAACAGGTCGCTGGGAGCGACGCAGGTTAGTTGGAGTTGGTACATTCTTGATTTTTTGCTTACCAACTTTTGATGTTTTTCCTTTAGGCCATTGTAGAATGGTTGGACTGTTGATTCTTATCTATGCAACTTCTCCCAACTTTGTTGGGCAATACTTTCTGCTGGAAAACAACAGAAATATTGATGGGTTAGGGTTAGTTGACTAAAGTTTCAAAGCAAAGGTTCACTGCTTCGCCAGTGCTTCATACAATAGATTTAGTCAGGGCTAGGCGCAACACTTATACAGCAGCGCTGTCCAAAGATCGGCTGGCTCGGAGTAGTACTCGATCGCTTCTACCCGATAGCGAATCCCTTGTTTTGTAAGTATGATATAGTCTTTAACATTGATTCCTTTACCATAGCCAGTCATCTGTCCTCTTCTACCATCTATCTCTTCAAACTCATAATTCACGCTCATCTTCTGTTTAGTGAAGTTATGAGTTCTGGGCTTAGGCGAAGATGGCAAGACTTGAGCAAAAAGTCTGTCGAAAAAATTTAAGTCGGTGACTTTATGTTCGGTTTTGCTTAACATAATCATTGCAGAAATCCTTATGGTACATATTATTGGACAATTGAGAAATAAGTTAGTAAACTTAGTAAGCCTTAACAGTTTGGGATAAAATTCATTTTTTCAAAGCTTTACTGGAAGTTAACTATGTAACAAACTTAGCCAACCTTGATTAGGAAATTATCTACCCATTGACGCAGGTTTTGGATCGAGCCCTTGTCTTTGGTGAACCGCAGATAGAGACTTGCTGGGTTGGATAAAAAACGGCTCTGTAGTAATTGCAATGGGAAACCCTGATGCAAGGGGCTGGGGGCTAGGCTTCCGTCTTGGACTTCGGCGAACGCTCAGTCGAGCCGTCAGCCCAACGGGACTAGGAACCCGGATTTGTGATCAAGCAAACACTTCATTGTTTAATTTAGGCTTACTGATCACCATAAGTAGGGGAGAACCATAAGTCTCTCTCTTGAGGGAACATTTGCTGTCTATGGTTAATCAGTTGCACTGGAGAACACCACCAATCCTTTTACTGCCTACATTAAAACCATATCATTAATATTTTTGGAAAGCTTCCGGGTTTCTACGCTGTAAGTCTACTGAGAGAAAACATTACTGTAATTACCATTACTCTTCAAAAGAATTTAATAAAAAAGCGAAATTTATGAATTTTGGATAAAGATGTGAAACTGACTCTGGTATTTTTACAGAGAAATCCCATAACATTCTATTTAACGACTCTTAGGAGTTTTACAGAATCACGTAAGTAAAACGGTTACGGTTTTAACTTCTCAATACGGAAAATACTAATTAAATATATGACACCAGTAATGACACAAGTAATGACTCAAGTAAATCCTCCATCTCAGCCAGTTATCGGCTTTCCAGTTACCGCCCTACCATTCGAGTCCCAAATGGCTGTGATATTAGAATGGGCTAAGCAGGGTTTAAGCAAAACAGTTTGTATTGCTAACGTTCATATGCTGGTGGAAGCCTATCGAAACTCTAGTTTTGCCAGTGTATTGCAAAAAGCGGATATGGTAACTCCAGACGGAATGCCTTTAGTTTGGATGCTTAGGTTGTTGGGAGTTCGCAAACAAGACCGTGTAGCGGGTTTAGATGTATTACAGGCGCTATGCGAGCAATCAACAAAGGCTGGAGTTAAAGTATTTTTCCTCGGTTCCCAGTCAGTAGTTCTTGATAAAATGCGCCAACGGTTAAATGAAGAGTTTCCCAAGCTCCAGATTGCCGGAATGGAACCCTTACCATTTCGCCCCATGACTCCAGAAGAAGATGAAGCCCTGGTAGAAATGCTCAACCAAAGCGGCGCGGGAATCGTATTTGTGTGTTTGGGTTGTCCGAAGCAGGAAATTTGGATGGCTAACCATAAAGACCGTGTAAATGCGGTGATGATTGGATTGGGCGGTGCTTTTCCTGTTTATGCTGGACTTCACAAACGGGCTCCTGGTTTTGTGCGATCGGCTGGCTTTGAATGGCTCTATCGTTTATTACAAGAACCTCGTCGGCTTTGGGGACGCTACAGCAGCACCATCCCAGTCTTCATTTGGTTAGCCTGCAAGCAGTTGTTGACAGCGCAGCGCCAACAACTCCTCGAAGACTATAACGATGCAACAATTTAAAAGTTTAGAGCCTGTCCTCAGTGAGAAGTACTCAGGGTGCAATCATATTTGGCTCTAACTTCCACAGGATGGGAAAAAACGAAGCGGATCTGTAGCAATACAACCTGATACTAATATTCTGTGATAATTCTTGCCTGTTCTACCGGATTGTAGTAACTTGCGTGCTCTACCCGATGTTTTTAGTAAAAAGTAACATCTGATCCTAATCTCTAGATAATGAAGGTTGACAATCTATATAAGGGTATATCATAACCTTGCATTATCAAGTCATTTACAGGAGAGCCAAAATATAGAGTGAAGCTTGATATCAAACTTACTTCACTACATTTATTGTCTATAGTTTTTGGCTCATGACTACTACTTAATCTGGATGAGGTAATGAATATGGCTACTCCCCCTGCCAATTTGGAACTGTTGCAAAAGACTAGTGAATCTCTAGCCCAGCAGGAAGCAAAGAAATCAAACAAAAATATAGAAGGTTTCGATTTCTTGCGTGCTATCTTTTCAATTGCAATAGTGGCGCTGAAAAGTAACTTGTTTGTAGTAGTAGAAATATTAGTTTCGGGTGCGTTGGCTTATGCTCTGATGGCTAAAGTAGCTTATCTAGCAGTTCCAGTCTTTTTTCAGATGTCCTTATTCTTGCTATATTTAAAGAGTGAGAAAACAAGTAGTTTATATTTGCTGAAAAAGCGCCTACCCAAACTAATCTTACTTTATGGTTTTTGGGTAGGCGCAAAAGTTTTGTATGACATTTTTATCAAGGGGAATTTTACAGTAATTAATGATGCAACCTCATCACCTGGAAGATTGGTTGAGTTTATAGTAAGTGGAGGTCAATCACCTTTCTTCTTTTTATTCGGTCTAATTTTCTTGACTAGCCTAGCTGGAATTATAATTGCTTGGTTTAGAAAGATAAGAAGCAATTCGGTAAAGCTCTTTATTAGCTATGGCTTACTATTTGTTTCCTGCTTGCTAATTTTCTCTCTTTCGGTGACTGAGATTGTGGTTAGCAATCTTGGTGGTAACTCGGAAACAGGAATTGTGCGTTCAATATCAAGCATTGCCTTCTGGGATTATAATCTACTTTGTTTTTTACCCTATCTCTTTACGGCGCTGATAGTCACGCAAGAGTTTAATGAAGGAAAATTGAAGCGTTGGTCTGACTCTATTAAGCTAAAACTATGTCTATTACTAGCTTCCTTCATCTTCTTCCTGATTTTAGAACTGCATCTATTTGAAAAACTGCTTCACTATTCAAGGCTTTCTCTTGTATTTGGTTCTTGGCTCTTACTATATCTTGCCTTGCTATCTCCACTTAAGGCTCCTCCGGCAATCAAGTTTCTTTCTTCATGCTCTCTAGGAATTTATGGATTTCACGTTTTCTTTACTGATATTGTCTTATCTACTATAGAGAACAACAAGTTTATTAAGAATATTTTCCAGACAGTTTCAGGTTTAGAAATCGCGATCGGGTTTGTGGTTGTTTTAGCTTGTTCCATTGCTCTAACCTGGCTTTTTAAAAGAATTAAAGGTTTGAGAGATTTTGTCTAAATGATTAGTTAATCTAACAGGTATTTTAACAGAGAAGTTTAAACTCCATACTCTTTGCAGCGTACCAACCCAAGCTGGTATAATGCTAAAAAATACCTGTTCCTTTCTCTCAACAAATTTGGCAATTTTAAACAATTATCCCTATTGGCAGCAAGGTTTTTGGCAAGACATTTTAAATACTGGAAACTTAACTGAATTACCTGTCTGAAATACTTTGGAGATATTGATGTTTGTTTTACTACCAATATTTGCCTTTGTTCTTCTCTTCTTGAATGTCTATAGTAGACGAAAGAGGTGCTGGCGTAGTTCTTTCCTCATATCATCTCTGGTATGGGGAGTTTTAGTAACCGCGATAACTGAAATTTTAAGTATTTTTCAATTGTTAACTTTTGGTTGGTTATCGGGTACATGGTTATTAATCTGTTCTCTGCTAGGGTTTCTATATCAGCGCTCTGCTAAGAAAAGCAAGTTAATTGATAGCGCCAGAAAAGAAGCTTCATATTTGAACAATTCCCTAGATCAGGAAAGTTCCAGAGTAAATTTCTATATTCGTAATTGGCTGTTAGGAATTCTCTTTATTATCTCTGTAGTTGGCTTGGTTGCACTGATTGCTCCTCCTAATACTAATGACTCAATGGGCTACCATATGCCTCGTGTTATGCACTGGATACAAAATCAGAGTGTTAGGCATTTCCCAACTAATTATACAGCCCAACTATTTCTATCTCCTTGGTCAACGTTTACTATCCTACACTTCCAGATTTTAAGTGGTAGCGATCGCTTTGCCAATCTTGTCCAATGGTTCGCCATGATTGGCAGTATTATTGGAGTTTCCCTGATTGCTAAACAACTAGGCGCGAATCGTTATGGTCAAGCTTTTACCTCGGTTTTTTGTGCAACAATACCGATGGGTATTCTCCAAGGTTCAAGCACTCAAAATGATTATACAGTTGCTTTTTGGTTAGTTTGTTTAGTTTACTATATTTTATTATCATTGCAGGATGAAACAGGCAAGCATTATGTTTTACCAATTGGTGTTAGTTTAGCGCTGGCTACTTTCGCCAAACCAACTGCTTATCTCTACTCATTTCCCTTTTTGTTATGGCTTTTTATCGTCAAAGTAAAATTACTACGCTGGCAGATTTATCAGCCTGCTCTTCAATTAGCAATGCTAGTTTTTGCGGTTAACGGTTTTCATTGGGTACGTAACTTCCAAGTGTTCCGTAATCCGCTGGGTACATCACCTGATTATATTATTTACACCAATCGAGCTTTTAGTATTCCCATAGTTATCTCAAATATTATTAAAAATCTGGCTTTAGATATTTCTACGCCTGTTCCTTCTGTTAACCGTTTGTTATTGAATGTAATTTCTGGCATACATGAGTTGATTGGTGCAGATATTAATGACCCTCGCACAAGCTCTAGCAATTTTCAGCTTAATAGCTTGATAAATCAGGAAGATTTGGCTGGTAATGCGATCCATCTTTTGTTGATCTTTACTGCGATCGCTATCTTAGGCTTATCTTGGAAGAAGAAAAATTTTAATTACTCTCTACTAAACTATATTCTTTGTATAATTGCTGGGTTTATAGTATTTTGTATGCTCCTTGCCTGGACACCCTTTCACACCAGGCTTCACCTCAGCTTATTTGTTTTATCCTCTGCATTTGTAGGTGCTGTTTTATCAAAGCAATGGTCGTTAAAAGTAGTAAATTTGGTTGCTACTATCTTACTCATTTCATCATTATTCTGGCTCTTTTTCAATGAAACCAGACCACTTGTTGCCAATAGCAATTTGCTCAAAACTGGCAGGGTTGAAAATTTATTCATTAAGAGTAGAACTTATTGGTACTTTGTAGGACGACCATACTTTCGAGAATCAATGATAGGAGCAACTAAGTTTATAAAGTCTCAACAATGTACAGACATTGGCATATCTTTCAATAAATTAGATATTTATGAATATCCTCTTTGGGTCTTATTAAACGCAGACACAGATAAGAAATATCGCATCCAGCACGTAGCTGTAAAAAATGTGTCAGAGGTCAAACAAAATTTAGAGCCATTTAAACGCTTTAATCCCTGTATAATATTTGATTCCAGTGGCATAATTTTTGAAAAAATCCCCGAACAGAAGGGTAACTATGAGCAGAAATGGTTCCTTTCTCCAGTCAGTGTACTGGTAAAAACAAAGAATTAACTGTAGATGCCCTATAGATAGCCATTCTCAGGCTGATATGGTAAAGAGTTTCTAGTTTTAGAGAACTGAGAATGGGGAAAAGGGAACAGAAATTAAAACTTGGTGTACCTCAAAAGTTTGAGAAACGCTATAATTAGTTCGATCGCTCTAACCTGAATTTGCTAAAATTAAGGGTTGGATGAAGTTTGGGTAAGTAATTTATATTTTGTATGAATTTTGTATGAAGCCAAAAACAATTCTCAAAACGCTCCTTTGGCAATATCAAAAGAGGAGATTGGGTGAGCTAGGGAAGAATTCAGATGTTAGCTTACTGGCAGACTTAAGAGGTAACAGAAAGAATATTTTTATTGGTCAAGATAGTACTATATGTAAGTATTCGGCTCTGGAGGTAGATCCGAGCGACCACAGTGAGTCTAAAATAGTGATTGGCGATCGCACTCTGATTAGTTCTTTTGTGATTTTGCGAACCTACGGAGGTTCAATAATAATCGGAAATGGCTGTTTTGTCAATTCTTTTTCGGCGCTTTATGGTCACGGAAATTTGATAATTGGTAACAATTGTTTAATAGGGCCGCAGGTGACAATAATTCCGGTAAACTATGGTTTTAAAGAGCGAAATCTCCCTTTTAGAGAGCAAACGCCAACGAAGAAGGGAATTACGATCGGAGATGATGTCTGGATTGGTGCAGGTGTAACAATTGTCGATGGTTGTGCGATCGGTAATGGTTGCGTGATAGGAGCAGGTGCAGTTGTCACCAAAAGTATTGAAGCATACTCAATTGTTGCCGGAGTTCCGGCAAAGACGATAGCGATCCGAGAGTAAAACAACCGATTTCTAATGACTAGAATTTGGCTTTTAGGCTCGGTAATTTCTAAGTATTATGATTAGGCAGTGGATAAATGGATGCAAGCATAAGATTTAACTTTCAATCAATCAGATACAATCTGCCCAAGTGGCTGAAACAGCACCAGATAGATAGTTCAATTACTGTTATCCTTGCCATTGGGTTTGCCATTGTTAGCTACCTGAGCGCTCAACAGATTCCCAATGCAGCGATCGCGGATTTCTATGCTCAAGATGTCTGGTTTGGTAGCGACATTCCTACGGTGTTTGGGAATATGACCAGTATCGCCAGTGATAATGGTCGCAATAATAAACACCCTTTATTTCCCTTACTAGTCTTTCCGTTAGTCTTCGGATTGGGAAAAATATTTAACCTCGATCCAGTGGCAGCTGCAAGACTGGTAACTGCTTTGATTGCAGGAGTTTGGATAGGAGCGCTTTATGTTTTATTCCGGCTAATGCGTTGTCCGCGATTGGATGCTAGCATCTTTAGCTTATTAGGAATTGTTAGTTCGGCGGCGGTTTTTTGGTTTGTGGTGCCAGAATCTTTTTCCTCTGGTTCGCTTTCCTTATTATTGCCTTTAATTCTGCTGCCATTGGCTGAAATTCAGAAAGTATCGACCGTTTGGTATGTGTTACTGAGCGGGTTTTCAGTAAGCATTACAATCACCAACTGGATGTCGGGACTGCTGGCGACATTTGTTAGCTTTCGCCCGAAAAAAGCGTTTCAAATTACGATCGTAACTTTTGCGATCGTGAATGTGCTTTGGATTCTGCAACGATTAGTTTTTACTAATGCTGGATTTCCCTTTGCTCCCAAGACATTTATTGGCGAAAAGAAGTTCATGTCGGCACCAGAGTCCGACAGTGTGTTATCGGCTATTAGTTCCTTTTTCTATCAAACGATCGTCATGCCTGCGATCGAAATTAAAGACTCACCAATTCGACCAGATTGGGTTAAGCTGGCAACTAATACCTTAACTCCTGGTTCAGGGGGAATTTGGGGTACAGTAGCAGCAATATGCTGGACGGGGTTGCTATTAATTGGAATCTGGGCATTCTTCACCACCAAAAAACAGCCTAAACTGCGAATTGCTCTGGGTCTTACCATTGTCGGACAACTGCTGATCCACAGCGTTTACGGAGCCAGAGAAACCTTTATTTATTCGCTACACTTCGCCCCATTATTGCTAATTTTGGTAGCGTTTAGTTCCCTAACTCGTCTGCGTTTGGTGGCGTTAGTTTTGGCAGGATTGGTTGTAGTCAGTGCGGGAATTAATAATCGATCGCAATACAACCAAGTCACGGCAACATTGCAATACTACGGCACTCCCCAACAACAAGTAGAACAACAAATGCGTCTCCGTCCGGGAGATCCCTGGCTTCGCAATGCTGGACATATTGTATTAGGAACTCCCGGTAGCCGCGCCCAAGACAAAGCATACTATGAACCAGGTGGCAGCTTTAGCCCCGTAGCTGGCAGTTTCGGGGTTTCGATCTGGGTGGTAGATAAAAATGGCAACCTGAAAGCCACCAGCGACAATATCCCCCTAGATAAAATCAAGCAACAATTTGCTAATCTCCCCGACAAACAGATTCCGGGAATTTTTACCACAACTGAATACTATCAAACCTACTGGTCTGCCCCAAAACCGGGAACTTGGGATTTAAACTTGAAAACCCCGGCTAATGCACAAACTCGACCTGTATTGGTGATTCGCAGTGTGGGGCCAGCAGGCGGCTCCATCAAATCATTAAACTGGGATGGTCAGAGGTTGCTGATCAATAATCGTTGGTCTGTGAAACTCAGTCGCACTCCAGCTAAAGTACATCTGGGTAGCGAAACCTCACCGAGTTGGATTTCCCAATCATCAGTTGTCAAGCAATGGGAAGATAAATGGGGTTGGGGCTATGCGCGGATCGAACTGGCTCCAGGCGAAAATAGCATTGAGCTAGCAAACTTTACTCCTGCACCGACTACCCTAAACGCGACTAAAGCCTCGTCGGATCTGGTTTTGGATTTACCCGATCGCAGATTTGTCGAAACCGTTAACGCCCAAGTTGCTCATCTGATGATGGGGCTTGTGGGCAATCGTACCACTCCTAGCGACCCCATAAGCTACCCGCTGCCACGTTTCCAAGATGGCGCTTATCAAATGGTTGCTCTGGCGCGTGCTGGAAAATTAGATGTAGCAAGGGAGTTATCCGGTTACTTTGCAGAAACCGACTTTCTTGATGGGATTCAATGGAAAGCGAATGTTCCGGCTTTGGGAATCTGGGCATTGGCAGAAGTTGCCGAGCAAGTGAATCAGCCAGAGTACGATCGCTACCTGTGGCCCCACATTCAACGTAAAGCCCAGTTGATTATGGATCTGCTCACCACAAACCGACCGGGCTACCCAGTGGTGGATAAATCAAAGGCTCCTTTTGCCGAACATCCAGACTTTCTGGAAACCGATTTGATTGCAGGCAGAATGGACAATCAACCGGATCTGATTACCCTCGATCCCTCGGCAAGCATGATGAGCTATCGTGCGTTGTTGGATGCGGCGACGATCGCCGATCGAGTTGGTCAAAGTGCGATGGGGAAAACTTGGCGTTCCGAAGCTGGGAAATTACAAGCAGCTTGGGAGGAAAAATTTAAATTCGTCTTCGCTACTACTCCTGAAACTTACACTACTAGTTTGTGGCCTAGTGGGATTGGAACTTCTAATCGGGATGTGTTGACTCAAGAATTGGAAAGACGCTGGAATGAATCCCACGATGCTAACGGATCTTTGCGCCAACCTGTATCTCCATTTCTCAATTTGGCAGAAACTCACCAATGGCTAGTTTTGGATAAGAACGATCGAGTCTGGGATAATCTGCAATGGTTTTGGCAAAATCAAGCTTCCCCTGGTTTATATACTTGGTGGGGAGATAACAATCAAATCGGTGAGCTACCCAAGAGTTTCTCCCAATGGCATCGTTATCGCGGTTGGATTAATCCTCCCAACGTTACGCCCCATTACGGAAGTGCTGCCCAAATGCTACTTTTGCAATTGGATATGTTGACTTATGTCGATCGTTCCAAGAGTCAACCAACCTTAGTCATTGGTGCCGGAATTCCTAAAGCATGGCTTAAGCAACCAATCAACGTTAAGGGATTACAAATTGGCGGAAGTTTGGTTAATTGGACTTGGGATGGTAAACAAATCAACCTGGAGATCAAAGGGAAGAAAATGAATGTTCAGCTGGGTTCGGCTTTCCCTGCCAATACACCAGTGAATCTAAACCCAGCCCAAAAAACATCATAACTTTAAGTAATTAAATAGGCACTCCTGATATAGTAAATGTAACAGCAAATTAAATTTAATTTTTAATTTGCTAAAAAGCCCAACTGCTTAGTATAAGCTGCATTTATTACCAAAGATATCAGGAGACCTATTTTTAGGTATCTACCAGGCTTTAATTTAAGCCTCCAAGGGAAACCCGATGTCTGATAAACCTAAACATAAAGAGTGACTTTTGTCCAGAAGATTACTTGGGGTGAAAATCCAAAAGTTATCCAAAGTTTAACAACTCCTAAGTAAATTTCAAGTTGTTTACAAACAGAAAATCAGCGTATGAAATCTCCTTATTTAGCAGCGCTTAGACCCCGCCAGTGGACAAAAAATCTCATTGTTTTTGCTGCTCCTCTATTTGCTTTTAGTGTGAATCTAGAATCGATTTTGGGCAGTTTTCTGGCATTTGCACTATTTTGTGCAGCTTCTAGTAGTTTTTACTTACTGAATGACATTGTAGATGTAGAAGCTGACCGGAAGCATCCCGTCAAGTGTAAACGTCCGATCGCGTCGGGAGCAGTAAGTATTCCGGTGGCGATCGCAATGGCAGTAGTTTTATTGGGTGGAGCAGTAATTATTGGTTGGATGCGATCGCGCTGGCTAGGAGCAACTATCATTAGCTATGCGCTACTGCAAGTCGCCTACAACTTAAAGCTGAAGCGGACTGTAATTTTGGATGTGGTAGCGATCGCAATGGGATTTGTCTTCCGCGCTTATGCAGGTGGGGCAGCTACTAAAATTCCTCTATCTCCCTGGTTCTTGCTTTGTACCGCTATGCTAGCTCTGTTTTTGGGTGTGGAAAAGCGCAAAGCAGAATTAAGGTTGATAAAAATCAGTGGTGGGAAAACCAGGGCTGTTCTGAGACGCTACTCTTTTGGGCTACTCGAACGCATGGAGAGCGTTGTAACTAACGGCGCTATTCTAACTTATGCAATTTGGAGTTCAGGCCCGCAAGTTAACGGCGCTTCCACTCCCTGGATGATGCTAACATTACCCTTTGTGATGTATGGCATTTTTCGCTATCAACTCCTGAGCGATCCCGAAGAAATTGCCCGCCGAACCGAAGTCGGAAATGAAGGCGAAGTTGGTGGTCAAAGCGAAAGACCGGAAGAAGTTTTATTAAAAGATCGACCAATTCTATTAACTGTTGTCGGTTGGGTGCTCACAAGTTTTGCGATTCTCTGGTTAAAAACTCAGGGCATCATCATCAGATAAGTTATTTTTTTATTCACCAAGGAGTTGATTATCAAAGTGGGAAAGCGCTATTTTCCAAAAACAGATTATCGGCTGGCGACGATAAAAATTGAATCACTAGAAGCCTCTGGAATAAAAGGTGTGATCTTAGATTTGGATAATACAATTGTTTCAGAGGACGATCGCTATCTATCCCCTGGCGCTGAAGCTTGGATTAAGCAAGCCAAATTAGCCGGATTCAAGTTTTATATTCTCTCCAATGGCAAGCGTCGCTACCGCGTAAAATATTGGTCTTATCGTCTGGATATACCAGCTATTAATCCAGCTAAAAAACCATTTCCTTTTGCCTTTTGGAAAGCGATAAAATTAATGAAACTAAAACCAAAACAAGTAGTTGTTATTGGTGATAGTCGTCATACCGATGTTTTAGGAGCATGGCTCGTCGGTTGTCCCAGCATCCAAGTTGCCACACTTCCCCATCCTTTTCGCTGGTGGGAAAAGCTATTTGGCAAAAGGGTACAAACACCTTATCCTTTGGCTCACGAACTGGAAGATTTTGATGCAAATTCTTATCCAACTTGAAATGGCAAAAAATCTTTACCTAAAAATGTCGGATGAATGCCCCGTTGTAGGGGTAATTCATGAATTACCCCTACAACGGGGGTTTCTAAAACTAATAAGCAAGGACATTAATTATGCCAAGTAATTTTGTATTTTTTATTTTAATCCTGCTCTCAGTTGCTCTAAACAGCGGGGCGCAAACTCTATTAAAACTAGGAGCAGGACAAAATCCTCTGAATATATATTTATTTGGCGGTCTAGCTGCTTACGGAATCAGCACAATATTTTACATTTTGGTTTTAGGTAAGTTTAATTTGTCTGTAGCCTATCCAGTTGTGATTGGATTAACTGTTTTAGCAACTACAATGTCAGGGGCGATTATATTAGGTGAACAAGTTTCAAAAGTGGGATGGATAGGAGTGGGATTGATGATTAGTGGAATTTTTGCGATCGCCTTTGGCAAAATTAGCTGAAATACAGGGCTTTCTCCGGCTTGTGTTAAATCGGACGCACCAAAGCATAAATTTCCATGAGCCTGCGGTAGTTTTGTTGAGCGGTGTACTTAGCCTCATACTCGGCCCTTGCCTGTTGACGCATTAATTCCCATTCTTGTTGATGTTGTAAGACCCATTCTACT
>NZ_JBHFNQ010000108.1:0-113158 GCF_041929345.1 Floridaenema aerugineum BLCC-F46 | reverse complement strand
TAGAGACGTTGTATACCCAGTAGAGACGTTGTATACCCAGTAGAGACGTTGTATACCCAGTAGAGACGTTGTATACCCAGTAGAGACGTTGTATACCCAGTAGAGACGTTGTATACCCAGTAGAGACGTTGTATACAACGTCTCTACAGAAAACAGAATAATTTTCTGTTTCCTTTATCTTGTCTCCTGTTTTTTCCTATTAGCGTAATTGTCAGATTGAGTGATAGGCTTAAGAATGGAGTAACTTGGATGCGATCGCGCTTACAAAACCTTACATAAGGAGAAACTATGGCACCTCGCGTCAGAGCGCCAGAATTACCCCAAAACTTTACTTGGCTAAATACCGATCGACCCTTATCCTTAAAGGAATTAAAAGGGCGAATAGTAATTCTCGATTTTTGGACTTATTGCTGCATTAACTGCTTGCACGTCCTACCCGAATTAAAATACTTAGAGCAGAAATACAAAGACACTCTTACCGTTATCGGCGTTCACTCCGCCAAATTCGACAACGAACAAGAAGTCGAAAACATTCGTCAAGCGATTCTGCGTTACGATATCGAACATCCAGTAATAGTCGATCAAAACTTTGAAATTTGGCAACAATATGCCGTGCGTGCTTGGCCTACTTTAGTCATCATCGATCCCGAAACTTATTGTATAAGTAGTGTATCTGGAGAAGGCCACCGCGACGCTTTAGAGGAATTAATTTCCCAAATGATTCAAGCATATCAAGAACAGGGAAGCCTCAACTTTCAAGAGTTCTCAGTAAATTTAGAAAAACAAAAACACCCCTTAACCACACCATTAGCCTTTCCCGGAAAAGTACTAGCTGACGGAGAAGGAAATCGACTATTTATTGCTGATACAGGACATCATCGCATTATTATTAGTACCTTAGAAGGGGAACTATTACACATAATTGGTAATGGTAAATCTGGTTTAACTGATGGTGATTTTACCCAAGCACAATTTTTTTCCCCCCAAGGAATGGCATTAGATGAAGAACAACAACTTCTCTACATTGCTGACACAGAAAACAATACTTTACGACAAGTAGACCTAAAAAATCAACAAGTAAAAACCATAGCCGGAACAGGCGAACAAGGTCATTATATCAGTCCTCAGAGTGGTCAAGCTTTAGAAACCGCCCTTAACTCCCCTTGGGATTTAGAAAAAATCGGTAATAGCTTATATATTGCTATGGCAGGGCCACACCAAATCTGGGAAATGGAACTAGAAACAGGTATAATTCGCACTTATGCTGGCACAGGTGGAGAAGGTTGCGTAGATGGTTCTCTAAGTAACTCAGCTTTTGCCCAACCTAGTGGAATCACAACTGACAAGAGAGAATTGTACATTGCTGATAGCGAAATTAGTTCAATTCGGGCTGTAGGTTTAGCTGATTTAGACGAAGTACGGACAGTCTGTGGTAGTGGAGAATTATTTGGATTTGGGGATGTTGATGGTATTGGTTCCGAAGTCAGATTACAACATTGTTTGGGAGTAAAATATATCCCAGATTATCTTTGGATAGCCGATACTTACAATCACAAAATTAAGCGCGTAGACCCTCACACAGGTAAATGTCAAACTATGTTAGGAGATGGAGTTGCCGGACATCAAGATGGTCAAGGAAAAAACACCAGGTTTTTTGAGCCAAGTGGTTTAAGTGCAGCAGGTTTTCTTTTGTTTATTGCCGATACAAACAATCATGTAATTCGGCGGGTAGAACTAGACACATTAAAAGTAACCACTATGGAATTTCCCAATTTATGTTCCCCTGATGTTTGCATCCCCAAAACAATCATTTAGGTTCGTTGTAACGACTTCAGTCGTTAAGCACTTCAGTGCTTACAACGAACTATTTTTAAACATCTGGAGGCAACAACAAGCGTAAAATTTTATTCATATCTTCTATTTCACCAACAATTCTTTTAATAGGTTTAGGCCATACTTTTACCAAAGTTGGTGTAGCAGAAACTTGGTCGGCTTCAGCTTGTTCTGGATGTTTAAAAACATCAATTACTTTTAATGTATAGGGACAATTAAGAGATTCTTCTAACAAGTTATATAAATTTTGCAGAATTCTTTCTGTCGCTACACTGTAATTTGACACAAACAAACGCAACACATAACCTTGAGATTCTGGAGGTAAAAGATGAGAGCCATCGTTTTTGTGTTGAAAATAATTAATTAAACCATTCCTTTCAAACCGCACTACTAAGTCATTTTCTTCCCAAAGTTGAGGAAATTGTTCCCGATAAGTACCCAAAACAATTGAGTCACAAAGACCTTCTTGCCAAGGTGCAAGTTGCCAAACTAAATTATCAATGCCAAAGACTGCATTTAGTAATGCTTGATGTCGCATTACTAAAGGGTAAGCTTCGGCAGAAATGCGTAATTTTTGACGGCGCGGGTCTAACCATTTATCAATAGTAGCAGTGTAGCAAGGTACTAAAAAATGTGGAGGTTCTGACAGTCCGAGCATTTCCTGTAACCCGGCACATAAATCTAAATGCCATCGACCTTGTTTATTGGGGTCAATGCAATAAATGAGATCTCCACCTGGAGTAAACAGTGCAATGCCTTTAAAAAGTTCCGGCAACTGAGGATGATTTTGGTTCAAGGCAACTATTCAAAAAGGGCAGAAAGAGGAAGGAGAAAGGCAAAAGAATAGATAAAATATCATTCCTTTTGCCTTTTTAATTTTAGTGCTAAACACGACCTCGGAGGAATTGAGCCATTTCGTTAGGAGTGGGTGATTTTTCCAAAGCTTCTTCTTCAGTAATGCGACCTTCTTGATACAAAGCTAAGAGTGCTTGGTTCATAGTTTGCATTCCGTCGAATTTGGACTTCAGCATTATCCCACTAATTTCTTCGTACTTACCTTGGATAATGTATTCTTTAATCGCGTCGGTATTGATGAGGATATCGTGATAGGCGGCACGTTTGCCGTCTGTGGTTTTGCACAATCCTTGAGCGACAATTGCGACTAGGGATTCTGCGATCGCAACTTTCATTGAGGGTTGTTCTTCTGCGGAGTATAGGTTAAGAATCCGCTCAATTGTTTTCACCGCGCTATTTGTGTGCAGGGTACCTGCGACTAAGTGACCTGTTTGGGCAGCTTTGAGAGCGGTGTTCACAGTTTCTTTGTCCCGCATTTCACCGACTAGAATCAAGTCTGGGTCTTCCCGCAAAGCTGCTTTCAAGGCGTTGTCAAATTTACGGGTATGTTGTCCGACTTCGCGGTGTTTAATCAAAGACATTCGACTGGTATGCACAAATTCGATCGGGTCTTCGATCGTGATAATGTGCTTAGCCATGTTCTTGTTGATGTAATCGATCATCGCTGCCATCGTGGTGGATTTACCCGATCCAGTTGGCCCTGTCACCAAGATCAAACCTTTGTGGTAATGGCAGATATCTTTAAACACTGGAGGCAAATTTAACTGCTCCATTGACAAGATATTGTTGGGAATTAAGCGCATTACCAAGGCTGGGCCTTTCATTGAGCCGAAAACGTTGATCCGGGCGCGGGAGAACTCGTACTGAGTTACGCCGTCAAAATCCAGATGTTCTTCAAATTTCTGAATTTCCTCGTCTGTCATCACCTCTTGTAACCAACTCATAAAGGTGGGGTAATCAGTTTCGGGGTAATCCGTAGCGTTGATGTCGCCCCGCTTACGGAAACGGGGCTTTTCTCCCACACCAGCGTGAATATCGGAAATCCCGTTTTCAAAGGCGTTTTTCACTATTTCTGCTAGGGTGGGTTGTCCAGGTGAAGGGCCAAAACCATTGCCAGAAGATGCAACTGAAGCCAGTTGTGCTGGTGCAGTTGGTGGTGCTGATGGGGGAGGAGTTTGCTGTGTTCTTGGTGGTGCTGAGGGTGGTGCTGAGGGTGGTGCGGTGCGTGGTGCTGAAGATAGCGGTTGTGTAGCAGCGGTATCTGGCATTCCCGCCATTGGTTGTGTTGCACCTGCACCCTGAGTCCGCGCCACTTGCTGTGTTGCTCCGTTACCCTGAGTCCGCGCCACTTGCTGTGTTGCCCCTGCTCCTGGGGTGCGAGGAGGTACACCTGGGTTGGTTGGTGGTACTCCGGGTGGTCTGGCACCGGGAGGCAAGGGCATGGTTTCATCTGTATACCGCTGGGCTGCTCCGGGAGTTGCTTGTGCGGGTGGCACTCTCCTGGCTGCTGGCGGCATTCCTCCGGGAGGAAGGGGGCGAGAACCGGGTGGAGGAGGCGTTTGTGGGCGGTTTGAGTCTGTCATAAGTCTGTTGGATTTATGAGAATAGGAAACTTTGGTCTTGGGATAGAGCCGACAGCCCATATCTCTTCTATATGAAGTTTTCCCAAAAATTTCTGTTGAGCAACATTAATTTTTAAATTTTAGGTAAAGTTGGCTGATGGTTTGTTGCTTAGGTAAGGGAACGCGCAAGGGGGACGCTTCTGACGCTCCTGATGCGGTGAAAGAAGGATTCTCAAGAGTCCTCTTGTCTGCTGTGCTCTCTGTTGCGGCTTGGGTTGGTTGTTGTAATTTTCATAAACAAATTATGAGAACAACTGTCATAAAGTATAAGAAATGTTAAGTAAATAGTTTTCTAATGATTGCTGGATGGCGGGGGAAATAGGTTTACGGCAGGGTCTATCTGTAGAGAGATGCCACACAGAAGCGGTACTTTTAAATTTAATGGTTTATCAGCATTTTCAGCTGAAAATTTGTGACGGTTTTGCAGGAACATAAATGTCAACTGGCGAATGTAAAGTTTGTTGAACGATCGCTCATCTTCATCAAAACTTTAATATATACTTAGAACCACCAGGTAAAGAAGCTGGGATGCACAGTACGAGATTTTAGCCAAGTCCAATAATTTGAGATTACTCAAGGAGAGATGGGTATGGTTTTAGCAAAAAGCCTCAACTCAACCAAGTCTTATTCATTTGGCACAATTAAAAGTTTTCTGATTTGGACGTTTACGTTATCGGTTTGCTTGTTGGTAGTAGGTTTCCCGATCGTGATGTTGATGGTGGTAGTGGGATCGGTGTTGTCGATCGCTCTGCAATCAATCATGCCAGTTAGTGCGGTTTTGTTAGTTGCTGGCGGTTTAATTGGTTTGAATGTGTTAACAATTATTGCTGGCGCAGCGATGCTTTCTTTTAAAGGAGTGAATCCCCAAGAAGTATCTTGGTTAAATTGGTTGCGTGGAGATGAAAACCCAAGTCATAGTTCTGTGTATGCAGCTTGTCCTTTGACTTGTGATGTTGATTCTTCCATCTAAGGACCCTAGCTAGCCGTTTCTGATAACGGTTCTAAGGCCCGGTAGCAGCCGGGTTTTTTCATGGAAAATTTTTTGTGTTGAGTGAGAGAGTTTTAAGTTAAGACAGGATAGAGGGGAAGTTTTGAGCTTTGGCTTGCATTTTGAAGTTGAAGGAAGTGTAGCAGTCGAAGACAATTAATAATTTCAAGATTCAGTTTGGCAGTTGCTATAAGATATACGATCGGGTAGTTCACCCGATAACTAGCGTAGCGTGGCAGAAATAACTATTCAGTTAAAAATAAGTGAAAAGGCTGTTGTAAAAACCTTCTTTGCTTGGAGCCTTCTGCCAACTTGTACTAACTTGGGATTTTTATGCCTGAATCTGTCTACAAAGTCTGTATTATTTTAGGAACGCGACCAGAAGCGATTAAACTAGCTCCGGTTATTCAACAGTTGAAGCGATCGCCTGCTTTTAAAACACAAGTAGTGTTAACAGGTCAGCATCGAGAGATGGTGGCACAAGTGATGGGGTTGTTTAAAATTGATGCCGATCGCGATTTAGCGATTATGCAACATCAGCAAACGCTGACGGATATTACTTGTCGTAGTTTGTCAGGGTTGGAAAGTTTATTTACAGAAGTACAGCCTGATTTGGCGATCGTTCAAGGAGATACTAGCACTGCTTTTGCTGCTGCGTTAGCCGCATTTTACCAAAAGATTCCTGTTGGTCATGTGGAGGCGGGATTGAGAACGGATGACTTATTTAATCCTTATCCAGAAGAAGCGAATCGAAGGTTAATTTCCCAAATTACGCAATTACATTTTGCGCCGACTGCTTTAGCGGTGGAAAATTTGCAGCGATCGGGAGTTGTAGGAGAAATTCACCAAACTGGGAATACAGTAATTGATGCCTTATTAACTGTAGCGAAGCAAAATCCTACTTGTAATATTCCGAATTTAGATTGGCAGAAATATCGGACTTTATTAGCCACAGTTCATCGGCGGGAAAATTGGGGTGAACCTTTAAAAGATATTGCTAAAGGTTTCTTGTTAATTTTAGAGAAGTTTCCTGACACTGCTTTATTATTACCTTTACATCGGAATCCGATTGTTCGAGAACCGTTAAAGGAAATTTTGGGGAATCATCCGCGAGTTTTCTTGACAGAACCTTTGGATTATACAGAATTAGTGGCAGCGATTCAGGGTTGTTATTTGTTATTAACTGATTCTGGTGGACTTCAGGAAGAAGCGCCGAGTTTGGGGAAACCTGTGTTAGTTTTGCGAGAGACTACGGAACGTCCAGAGGCGATCGCAGCTGGTACAGCTAAATTAGTTGGTACTAATCCCGATCGGATCTTTTCTACTACTACTGAATTATTGTGTAATCGGGAGTCATATCAAGCAATGGCAACAGCTGTTAATCCTTTTGGTGATGGTCATGCCTCTGAACGGATTTTACAGATAGTGGAAAAGTATTGTCAAACAATTTCAAGACTAAAGTCTCTACAACGAACCTAATTAAATTTATTGGGATTCTTGCCAGAGGATGGCGATCGCCGATCTGATGGCTGAACCTATTGGAGAAAGACGAATTGCTGGTGCAGCGCTTTTTTCCCACTGTATGAGTTGTTTTTGAAAGGGTTGATCTTGTTTGGCGCGACGTAGGATTGCTTGACCAATAATTTTGTTGGTAATTTCTTCGGTGGCAATGCCTTTTACATTAATAAAATTCAGTAACCTTTGGATACTTTCAACTAATTTTTCTGGGGTTTGAGACATAATAATTATTTCAATTTGCTGGACTACTTCGCGGTACAAATTAAGATTTTCTTCGTTCATTGGTTCTGGGGGTGGTGTTGTTACTATTGATTTTTTTGGTGTTAGAATATGCTGAGTCTTGTCTTCTATTATATTTAGTAACGTGAGGATTTTCTGGCGTTTTACTTGAAGTTTTTGAAACATATTTAAGTAAGTATCTGCCCAACGCGATCGCAAATTTTTGCTATTTACGGGGCGATTGCAACTAATCTTTAATAGATAACCGCCTGCGACTGATTCAAAAGATTTAATTGTGAGTTTTAGGTTAGGGAAATCTTGTTCAAGTTTAGCTAGTGAAAAAATTAAGGCTTCCCAAGAGGGTGCTTCTTTAAAGTTAATTTTGATATAGGAATTCTCTTCCCGATATTGCTGTGCTAACTCTCCGGGTTTTAAATTGCGCCCGCTGGGATAGCGATCGGTTGGGCTTTTAGTAGCATAATTAAACCCAGTATAAACATAATCACAATCAATTTGGGAAAGATCCACATCTTCTAGTTGCCAATTATAAATACAACAGCCTGTCATTTGCGATCGATCCAATTTTACCCGAATCAAACTGCTTTCCAAGAACAAAGCCTCTGTTAAATCAGTTTCACTCAAAGTTGTATCACACAAATAAGCACCACTGATATCGGCTCTTTTTAAGTTAGAGCCGCGAAAATTTGCTTCACTTAAATCAGCGCGTAACATTAACACATTTTCCAGAATAGCCCTTAATAAATAAGCTTTTCTAAAACTAGTTTTTAATAGATAGGAACCAGCTAAATTAGCCCGACTTAAATCTGCACTACTCAGACAAGCATCACTCAAATCTGCACCAGTCATTATTACCCGATGTAAATCTGCTTCGCTCAAATCTGCACCCCGCAAACAAACGCCATTTAAGTTGGCTTCAGTTAAATTACTCCCGATTAAAGTTGCATCTCGTAAGTCGGCTAATTCTAAATTAGCTTCCCGCAAGTTAGCCCCATTTAAGTTAGCATTAATTAACTGCGATCTTCGCAAATTTGCTTCCATTAATTCGGCTTGCATTAATTGCGCTTGAATTAACTTTGCTTGTTCCAAATTACTTTGATCTAGTTTCGCGCCTTGGAGATTTGCGCTAGTGAGATCGGCTTGTTCTAAGACTGCCCAATTTAAATCAGAATTTGACAAATTAGCGAAATGTAAATCTGCTTTAGTTAAGTTTACACCACTTAAAATTGCTTGACTGAGATTAGCACTAGTAAAAGTAACATGGCGGAGATCTGCTTGGCGAAGACAAGCGTTAGCTAATTGAGCACGATTAAAAAATGACCAGCTGAGATTAGCACCTGTGAGATTAGCGCCAGTGAGGTTGATGTCTTGTAAGTTGATACCTGTAAGAATAGCTCTACTTAAATCGACACCAGCAAAATCGCGTTCTCCCTGTTTATAGCGAGTGAGAAATTCCTGTATTTCCATTGCTTCCCTTGAAAAAGAAAAGTTTCTAGCTTTGATTATTTAGTTCAGAGAGGGAAATTTTTGCTGAAATCTAAAAATGCAAAACCAAAAACTTTCCTGATACCGTAGGTCAACTTTAGTCTACCCGTATTCCTTGGATTTATTGATGTAGGGTGTTATACCTAATTTTAGGCAATGAGGGAATAGGCAACAAGGAACAAATATTTGTTACCCGATCGGGATCGATCGTTTCGGTAAAGGATGTTAGGGAAAAGATTTTTTTAATCAAGGTAGCCAAACAGGACGAACTCCTGTGATTGGGAGTTCTTCTGGTTGGGGAATTGTTGATGCGTCGGTGGTATTAATTGCAGAAATCGGTAGTAACCATAAACGACTAGTAATAATTGCGGCGTTATCATCTGTTCGCACTGCGTCAGAGATTCCGGCTGCGGGTTGAGGTGAGATTAATGGTTGATCAAATAATAAAGCTATGCCGTCAGGAGATAAATTTATTTGTACTTGTCGCTGATTAGGGGAGAATTCTAACAGCTTTTTAGTTTCTCTGGTTTTAAGGTTAATAGCGACAATATATGGCTGTTCTTGATATTGTTCACTGGCGACAAGTTTAGTTAACAGACAATAAAGGGTTTCGCCTGTGGGGTCGAATTGGGCATCGAGTATTGAGCCATTAATGCGTTGTAATTCTTGTTCTGTACCTTGAGTGTTGACGAGAAATAGCGATCGGGTAAAGTCCTGGTTAAATTTTACTGTTGCTGCGGCTAAACCATCTCTAGAAAAGGCTAAAATCGAGCCATATTTGGGCAGAAAATCTAATGGTTGATCTTGGGAACCTGTTAAGGGAACTATCGCTAATCCTTGTCCTTGAGTAACAGCTAAAGCTTTGCTATCTGGGGTAATTAAAAATTCGCCTCCTGGTTGTCCTGGTAAAGGTTTTGGTGCAGAATTAGCCTGTAAAGTCCAGATGCCAAAATCGCCAGGGTTGCGCCGACTTACGAGTTGCATAACGATTGTTTCCCCATCAGGAGATAAATCGAATTTCAAGATTTGATAATCTTTATTGTCTAAAACTAACTTTAATTTTCCGGCTGGTTCTTTAGAGACTGGTTCTGGCTCTGGTGAATTATTATGAATACCAGTTGTAACTTCATAAAGTTTTTGTTGTAGAGTTCCTTGACGTTGGGAGTTGCGATCGTTAGCTAAAAATAAGATGCGATCGCCTTGGGGATAGAGTTTAAAGTCTGATACTACTAAATCTGGTGGTGTTAAGACTATTGGTTTAGGTGAGGAAGAACTGAGATTAACTAACATTAATTGCCCGGAATTTTGTCCTTCTACACCTATATAGGCAAAGGCGCGATCGCGGGTGCGAAATTTCGCATTAAATGGTTGTAAGATTGCTCCGGCTTTTCCCGATTTAGCATATTTATCAGTAGCGTTTTGTAAATTGAGTTGATACTCTGTCCCATAAGGTGCCGGGGAAATTACAGTGTAAACTAACCTGCGTCCTGCCCAACTAAATTTTCCTGGTAAAGGTGGATTAATGTGTAAATTTGTTTCTACGCTGACGCGATCCATTGGACGAGTAAAGGTAATCACAAAACGATCGTGTTCTACACCAATTTGTTTATCTTGCCAGGTGAAACTTCGCACGCGAGGTACAGAGTGATCGCCTTGAAATAGGAGAATGAATATTGCTATAGTCAGTCCCGCGATCAGTGTAATGGCGATGCGATCGAGGGATTGAATAGATTTGATTTTGATCGTGCGATTGATCATTGGTAATTGGTGATAGAGGACGAAGCAAGAGGGCAGAAGGTGGAAGGCTGCAAGGCTGCAAGGTTCCAAGGCAAGAAAGCTAACCCAAAATTTCAACAGTTGTTGAAGCTATAGTTGTTTGTGCCATCTGGCACTAATTTTTTCGTCTAATAATCGTAAGGATTTTTCGGTTCAGGAATAGGAGTTAGGGAGTTAGCATTAATAACCAACTGACGTTTACCTGATAGAGTTTCTGTAATCATTTCTCCTTGGACATTTAACCAGGTATCAGGAGCAAAAGTGCTGCGGGATGAGGTAAGTTTAACTGGTAAACCTACGGGATAGGCATCTGCGGCACAGCAAGTAATTATAAACCGAGATATTAGCAGATAATTATCTGGCAGTTGTGGGGGATGAATGACAAATCCTTCTACTTTTACTTTTTGTTCGGTATAAGCGTCTGGTTCGGGATAAACATTTAAGGTTCTTACCCAATCAATTAAGGTACGTTGTTCGGGATTTTTGGCGGTTTTAAATTCTCTAGGTTGAGCGCGAGTCATTAACAAAGTGTCAGTAACTCCTCGTTCTAAGGCTATTTGGCTAGTAAATATCCGGGGGGAAATTAAAAATCCTAACATTGCCGCTGTAATTAAGATGATACTACTTATACCAGGGGGAAATAGGGTGATATGCTGCTCTGATTGTGGGGGAATAAAATTTTTCCGATAGGGTCTTTTTTTCAGATATGGCTTGAGCATGAGCCATGCTTTCCAGCCACCGATCGTCAATAACCCAAAGCCACCGAAAATCACTAACCAAAAATAATCGGGGTGAATTAGTAAACCGAGTTGGTCTGTGAGCCAATATCTTAACAGCAAAATGCCCCAAGCGATAATGGCGATTACATCTAGCCAGGGTACAAGAGATTGATTGATTTTCAGTTTTTTGTTGAATGTGGAAGTCATCGGGGAACAGCTGATAGTTAGTAGGACGAAATGAGTAGGTGATTGAGATAGATGCTCCTTAAATTAAGTATGAGTTTTTAGTAAATCATTTGATAAATTAAGGTGAACAGAAATGTGAGTTGCGCTGCTAAAGCAAAGATATAAATTACGGCTCTCGACTTAAAGATTGACAACATTAAGCCAATGGCTTTGAGGTCAATCATCGGGCCAAAAACTAAAAATGCTAATAGGGAAGCGGGGGTGAATGCTGAGGCGAAGGAGAGGGCGAAAAATGAGTCTACTGTGGAGCAGATAGAGACGACTGCGGCTAATACCATCATGGCAACGATGGAAGTAATTGGCCCTTGTCCTAAGCTGAGGATGAGTTCGCGGGGGGCGGTAACTTGAATGATGGCTGCGATCGCACTTCCGACGATCAAAACTGCCCCAAGTTCGCGTAATTCTTGGACGCTATTATCTAAAAACAAACCTAGCCGATATTTCACCGATTTAAAAGATTTCGTAGTACCGACAGTAGCGGTCATGGGGAGGGTGGCGGCATCCATCCGAATAGTTTGACCTGAACCGGAAAGTAAGAAGGTTCCTGACTGCAATAAAGCTGGGACAGGTTCTTCCTGCCCAGACTCTGACCAATAACCACGAGGTTTTTTGGTTGGGGTAGGCATGGAGTTGGCGATCGATGTTTGTAGTAGAGGTCGTAAGTCTGCTTGGGCGCTAAATACCCAGCCAATAATAGTGGCGATCGACAGGGAAAAGATCACGCGCAGAACTACAATTTCTGGTTGATCGCGGAAAGCTGTCCAAGTTGCCCAAATGACTATGGGGTTAACGGTAGGTGCTGCTAGCAAAAAGCCGATCGCTACTGGTGCCGATACTCCTTGGGTGATTAACCTTCTGGCTACGGGTACGTTACCACACTCACAAACTGGAAACAGGAAACCGATTAAACTGCCAACGAAAGCACCTAATAGGGGGTTCCGAGGTAAAGCGTTTGTCAACTTGCGTTCGTCAACAAACAGCAGTAGCAAACCGGAGAACAACACTCCTAGTAGTAAGAAGGGTAGGGCTTCTACTAGCAAGCTGAGAAATAGGGTAAAAGCATTGTGCAATTGATTCATTGGGTTTCTGGCGGAGGGCGTTGTTTACCAGTGGAGTTTGTCAAGATATTTTAACGAATGCCGCCTTAGTCTCAAAACGGTATATCTGCTGACAACGGCAATATAGTAGGAAATAGAAATTGCTGCAAGGGGATAGGATTGATTAAAGGCGTTTCTAGGCTGAAGATGAGCATGGTGGTTTTCGGTTTGTGATTGGTCCAAGTGTAAATCTTCACCCTTACGAGGGATCTATTTCTCTGCCATAAGGTAGATAGTACTTTTAGACGTGACTGTTGTCACAAAAATATATTGACGCTGGTCACTAGAAATTATTACCTTAGTTTGTGTAAGTATCTGAAAAATTTTTACATTCAGAATATTATGGCGCAATTAGCTGAACTGAATCGCAGGTCTTCAAGGCTGATTGAACTCAGTTTCGATCAATTAAAGCTATTTGAGCCTGTCATGGCTCAATATAAGCACTTGGGGGTGGAATTTCAAGGGGCGATCGCCTTAAAACCCTCTAATCCAGAGTTTTTTCCTCTGTCTGATGGTGTGGTGTTGATGCCCCAGGGAAATAAAATGCTCATAACAACCTTCTTTAAAAATCCCGTTGCTTTAGTTCGGGCTTTAGTATGTGGTAGTGGTTCGATCGTTTTAACTACTTATGACTCTGATGATAACTTACTCGATCGGGTCAGTAAGCCAGCTGATGTTCCGCTAATGGTGTCATCTACTACACAAACAAAAATTCGCTCTACCTGGTTAAAATCAAAGCAAAGAGGCATTACTAGAGTGGAGATCCACTCTTGTACTCCATTTACTTTGTCAGATTTTTGCTTTCTGGGAATAGCTTAAACGGGTATTGGTTGATTCAATGGGTGCTTCTACTAAATTATTAATTTGTTAGATTAGTCAATTACTTAGGTATCAATCTCTAGAAAAATTTCTCCCCAAAGCATTCTCAGAACTAATGGCAAGGTAATTGTAAAGCTAGTAAATCAGCCTTTTTTACTAACCAATTAGTTTTTCACTATCTGAGATGCAACCTTTAAGTTTAGAATCTACTTTGCAAGACCTAAATCTATATGATTTCACTGTAGAAAGTAGTACTTTAAGCAGTGCAGTAACTAAAGCTTTTGAAACTAATTATTTACTACCTGGTGTAATTATCACTGAACAAGGTCAACTTTGGGGAATGATTTCGCGTCGGGAATTTTTAGAACGAATGAGTCGCCCTTATGGTTTAGAATTATTCTGGCGACGACCAGTTACTACTTTATATACTTTATCTAAACAAGAACCTTTGATTTTACCGGGCGATACTCTAATTGTGGCAGCTGCGAAGCAGTCTTTGTGGCGATCGCCAGAATTAGTTTATGAACCAGTTATCGTAGAGATAGAACCGAAGGAATATCGACTGTTAGATATACATCAATTATTGGTAGCACAATCAGAGATTCATGAATTAGCTAATTTACTAATTAACGAACTTTACCAAAAACTAGAAACAGCTAATCAAGAATTACAGCAATTAGCAGATGTTGATAGCCTAACTAATTTGGCTAATCGCAGGCAATTCGATCGATATTTATCCCAACAATGGCAACAAATGCGACGGCAGATAGATTGGCTATCGCTGATTATTATAGATGTGGATTATTTTAAACTTTACAATGATAGTTATGGACATTTGGCGGGTGATTTTTGTTTACAACAGGTAGCCAAAGCAATCAAAAGTAGCGTGCAGCGTGTAACTGATTTAGTAGCAAGATATGGCGGAGAAGAGTTTGCTGTGATTTTACCTGCAACTTCTGCTGAAGGTGCGCTTCAATTGGCAGAAAAAATAATTAAGAATGTGAGAAAGTTAGAAATTGTCCATGAAAAATCTGCTGTTTCATCTTTTGTAAGTGTTAGTTTAGGTGCGGCTAGTGTAATTCCTGAAAAAGAAATGACTCCAGCTAGTTTGATTGCTTTAGCAGATGGGGCGCTTTACGCGGCGAAGTCTTCGGGGCGCGATCGCTATATCTTACACTCTTCACTAAGAGAAGAGAAAATACATTTACAATAACTTAATTTTTATTAGGTAATTTTTACAAGGTTATATATAGAGCCAAATATTCTATCTTTAATTTAAATTTAGGTTAAGAAAAGTTTGTCTTTAATTTAAAATTTAGGTTGCATAAAATTTAACAAGTCTATTATCTATTTATAAGATTCAGATGCTAAATTAGATCCAATATATGATGAAAATTTTTGGGTAAACCAATCAACAGATTTGCTCATGTTTACATTAAAACATTTAGCCAACGAATTACCAAATTTATCATTACCTGGAATGGAGAAATTGTCTTTAGATTCTACTCTCCAAGAGTTATCGTTATATGATTTGACTATAGAAAGCAGTCAACCTGGAAAAGATGTAGCAAAAGCTTTAGAAGCAAATCCGTTACTACCGGGAGTTATTGTGTTAGAAAAAGGTCAGCTTTTAGGGATAATTTCCCGACGCAAGTTTTTAGAATGTATGAGCCGACCTTATGGGCTAGAAATATTTATGAAAAGACCGATTAAATCTTTATATTCATTAGTTCCTACCGATGCTTTAGTTATTCCTTGTAATACGTTAATTGTGGAGTCAGCTAAACGGTGTTTGCAGCGTTCCCCAGAGTTAGTTGATGAACCAATAGTAGTAGAAATTGAGTCGCAAGTTTACCGTTTGTTGGATATTCATCAATTACTCGTTGCTCAATCGCACATTCATGAATTAGCAACTAATTTAATCAATGAACAAACTAAGTCGCAAATGTTGCAAACAGAAAAAATGGCAAGTTTGGGGCAAATGGTAGCGGGAGTAGCTCATGAAATTTTAAATCCGGTTAATTTTATTGTGGGAAATTTAGAATATTTAGCCAATTACAGTCAAGATTTAATTGAATTGATTGCCGCTTATGAAACAGAAGTTAATCCTCTACCTGAGAGGGTGAGAAACTTACGGGAAGAGATAGAACTTGATTTTTTAAAAGATGATATAAAGCAAATTGTTAATAGTATGCAATTAGGTACAGAAAGATTAGTGAAAATAGTTAATAGTTTGCGAAACTTTTCCCATATCGGGGATGGAGAAAAAAAACCTATAGATATACACGAATGCTTAGAAAGTACGTTATTAATATTACATAATCGGATTAAGTACAGCATTGAATTAGTTAAAAATTACGGCGAACTACCGCCTGTTAGTTGTTATTCTGGGCAGTTAAGTCAAGTTTTTGTCAACATTATTAGCAATGCTATTGATGCGTTAATGGAAAAGGTGTCTGTTGCGCCTAAGACATGGCAAGCACAGATTACTATTAGTACAGAAGTTGTGGAAGCTGAAGGTAGATCGTGGGTACTTGTTCGCATTAGTGATAATGGCCCAGGTATTGCTTTGGAAATTCAGGGGCGAATTTTTGAAACTTTTTTTACTACTAAGCCAGTAGGTAAAGGAACTGGGTTAGGATTGGCTATTAGCCATCAAATTATTACAGAAAACCATAGCGGTAAGTTGAATGTGCGATCGCAAAGTAACAAATTAGAAGATTTTTCTTGCAGTATTAATACTGAGTTCGAGATTATGCTGCCATTAGCTTGAGAAAGCAGGGGAGAGCTAGCAAAACAAATATTTTAAAACTCAATAATTTATCGGTAGCTAAAATAGGTGAAAGTGGTAGGCTATTGGCTGGACTAGTAATAGCTTGTCATTAGAGTTATTTAACTTTCATTAGAGATTGTGTCAAAAGAATTTATTTCGTCTCCTTATTTGTGGGAAGGAGACAATCAAGATCTCTCTATTGACTCCACCTTGGGGGTACTACCCTTATACTCATTTGCAGCAGATGTCAACTGCCCTTGTGCTGAGGTTGTAGAAATTTTTGAGAAACACAGCAAACTACCGGGAGTTATTTTATTAGATCGAGGTAAGTTTGTGGGCATGATTTCACGGTTGCGTCTGCTAGAAACTTTAGTATTATCTGAGAAACAAGACTTGTTTCTCAAAAAAACACTACAATTTCTTTATAACTACGCTCGCACTGATGTTTTAATTCTTCCTGAGACTACGCCAATTTTAGCAGCTGCACAAATGGCACTGCGGCGATCGTCAGAACTTTTGGGAGAACCGATCGTTGTGCAATCAGAAACACAAAACCATCTTTTATTAGATATTCATGAGTTAAACATTGCTCATTGGCAAATTCGGGGAATTGAAACTCAAGTACGTTACGAAAGGACACAGGTGCAATTAATTCAAAGTGAAAAAATGGCTAATTTAGGACGTTTGGTGGATGGAGTAGCTCACGAAATTTTAGATCCGGTAGGTTTTATTTGGGGAAATTTAAGCCATATTTCAACTTATACCGAAAGTTTATTGAATTTAATTGCTGGTTATGAAAGGTCTTTTCCCGAAGAAACAGAAGAGATTCAGGAATTAAAAGAAGAGATAGAATTTGAGTTTTTAAAACAAGACTTGCCCAGAGCAATTAAAAGTGTCAAAGGTGGTGCGGAGCGATTAAAAAAGTTAGTCAGTAGTTTACAAAACTTTTGTCATATTGATGAAGTTTATCCTAAACCTGCTGATTTACACGCTATGTTAGATAGTATAGTTTTATTGTTACAAAGTCGCTTAAAGAGTGAAATTGAAATTGTTAAACAATATGGTGATTTACCGCCAATAAGTTGTTTTGCCGGACAATTAAATCAAGTATTCATGAATATTCTTAGTAATGCTGTGGATAATTTATTAAATCAAGCAGCTTACCAAGAGTTTACAAAAGAATGGCGTGGTGACAGACAAAAATTTTTCACTCACAAACCCCGGATTATAATTAAAACTACAGTTTTTTCTCCTCAAGCAGCATCTAATCCAGAATCTTTAGCATCGCGTTGGATTTCCATTATTATTGCAGATAATGGCCCTAGTTTATCGCCTAAAGCACTGAAGCAAATTTTAGATTCTTTTTCTGTGGAAAAACGGGCGGAAAAGGAAACTAGCTTAGCAGTTAGTTACCAAATTATTACTGCTAAACATGGGGGGAATTTGTTGGTTCGTTCGCCAGACAGGAAAAATAATTTAAGTTCAGAACTATTTTCTACTATGGGCAGAGAGTTTGAAATTCTCCTGCCTCTAGTCTAATGTTATCAACTTTAATATTTTGAGTTTAAACAAAGTTAAGAGTAATATTACACTAACTAACAGCAAATAGTGTGTGCTGAGTTTGAGTGAATACAATAAATATGTAAGCATTTTTATTAAAAATCATTAAATAATAAGCATTGCTTAAAAAATGATTTATAATTTTTTAAACCAGTAAATTAAATTAATTATAAGTCAGAAGTTAAACAGGAGTATTAATAATTACATATAATTATTAGCGGTTTTTAGGTAATTTATTTGAGGTGAAAAAGATGACCTTTGTAAAGAGAATCAATAAGCGAAAAATAGCAGAATCAGTAATCAAAGAGCGCAAATTGTCAAGAGAAAGTCTGATTAATAATATACCGGGAGCAATTTATCGGCGGCTATACGATCGGGAGTGGACGATCGAATTTATTAGTGATGCGATCGCAGATATTTCTGGCTATGCTGCTGTTGATTTTATAGATAATCAAATTAGAAGTTTTGCGAGTATTATTCATCCTGGCGATCGGGAAATTATCGAACAAAGTATGTACGAAAGTATTACTCATGGCAAACCCTATATTTTAGAATATCGAATTATTCATGCTGATGGTAGTATTAAATGGGTTTATGAAAAAGGACAGGCGATTCTTTCTAATTTAGGAGAACTTGAATATTTAGACGGGGCAATTTTTGATATTACCGATCGCAAAATAGCAGAATTAGCCTTACAAGAAAGTGAGTATCGCTATTACACGCTGACTAAATTTTCACCAGTGGGGATATTTCGCATTGACATAGAAGGAAATTTTTTATACGCCAATGAAAGATGGTGTGAAATAGCAGGTATTAGCCTGGAAGAAGCATTACAAAAAGACTGGATAAAAGCTATTCATCCTGATGATAGAGAGCGAGTTTTCCAAGGATTTAACCTAGCGAGGCGGAAAAATACCTCCTTTAAATTACAGTTTCGTTTACAGCGAAGAGACAGAAAAATTATTTGGGTATTAGGGCAAATAGTAACAGAAAAGGATAGCGATGGTAAAATTTTAGGTTATGTAGGAACTTGGACAGATATTAGTGAAAATAAACAAATTGAAGAAGAAGTTAGGCATAGGGAAGCAAAAATTAAGGCTTTGTTAGATGCCATTCCAGACTTAGTAATTTCTCTTAATCAAGATGGGACAATTTTAGAATGTAAAACCGGAAAAAATAGCTCAATGCCGCTGTTATCCAAAATGAAAGTTGGGAGTAATATTTATGAAATATTACCAACTCAGTTAGGGGAACAATTCAAAATTAACATCCAAAAAACTCAGTCTACAAAAGAAATGCAAACTTGGGAGTATAAAATTCCCATTAATGGTAATTGGTATTGCCGTGAGTGTAGAATGATTCTGAGTAGCGAGAAGGAAGTAATAGCAATTATTCGTGATATTACAGAGAAAAAAAAATCGGAAGCTTCGTTACTACAGCAAGCACAGATTATCGATCAGATCCATGATGCTGTAATTACGATGAATTTAAGTGGATATATTACTACTTGGAATCAAGGTGCTCAAAGACTTTATGGTTATTTAGCTGCTGAAGCTTTGGGTCAACATATATCAATTTTTTATCCCAATAAATCCCATAAAATTGTCCAAGAAGAGCTATTTATCCCAGTTTTAGCTAAGGGAAATTATGAAATTGAACAAAAATTACGCAAAAAATCAGGGGAAGAAGTAGATGTACATCTATCTCTTTCATTAGTGAAAAATAGCCAGGGTTTAATCACCGGAATTATCAGTTATGGGATGGATATTACTCAGCGTCGGCAAGCGGAAATAGCACTGCGTCAATATCAACAAGAATTAAAGGAATTGATCGAAAATGCTCCAGATATTATTACGAGATTCGATCGCCATTTACGCCATCTCTACATTAATGCAGCGGCCCAAAAAGTAACGGGAATGTCTCCTGAAATTTTTATTGGCAAAACTAATCGAGAAGTAGGGATGCCAAGGGAATTAGTAAATTATTGGGACAAATGTATGGAGGATGTATTTGCTACAGGTAAAGAAACAGAGATGGAATTTAAATACAATACTCCGGCAGGAATTAGGTACTATCACGCCAGAATAGTCCCGGAATTTTCTGAGCAAGGAGAAGTGGAAACTATATTAGCTGTAACTCGCGATATTACCGAGCAAAAACTAACAGAAAGAGCTTTAGAACAATCAGAACAAAAACTTTCTCTCCATGTCCAGAATACTCCTATAGCTGTAATTGAATACAACTTAAATTTTACAATTGTTGAATGGAATCCGGCTGCTGAAAAGATTTTTGGTTATAAAAAAAGTGAAATAATCGGATATCCTGGTTGGAGACTTATACCAGAAAATGAGCAAGCTTTCGTAAGTGAAGTTTGGCATAAATTACTTAACCAAACAGGGGGAAATCGCTGTACTAATAAAAATCTTACTAAAGATGGCAGAATCATTATTTGTGAATGGTATAACACGCCTTTAATTGCCGAGGATGGTAACTATATGGGTGTTACTTGTTTGGCAGAGGATATTAGCGATCGCGTGCAAGCAGAATTAAGTTTACGTCAACAAATAGAAAGAGAGAAACTATTAGTAACTATTACCCAAAGAATTCACCAATCTTTAAATTTAGAAGAAATTTTAAATACGACAACCAGAGAGATTAGGGAATTACTTAATAGCGATCGAGTTTTAGTTTACCGCATTTGGCCTGACGGAACAGGTTGTGTAGTAACAGAAGCAGTAGTTTCTGATTGTGAATCAATCTTAGGGAGAACTTTTCCTGTGGAAGTGTTTCCCCAAGAATATCATCAACTTTATTCCCAAGGTAGAGTTTATGCGATGAGCGATCGCAATTCAGCGCAAATAGCACCTTGTTTAGTGGAATTTTTGCAAGAATTAGCAGTCAAAGCTAAATTAGTAGTCCCACTAATGGCAGGAGAAAATTTGTGGGGATTATTAATTGCTCATCAATGTAGAAAAGTGCGTCATTGGCAAACGTCAGAAATCAGTTTAATGCAACAACTAGCTACTCAATTAGGTATTGCCATTCAACAAGCTTTATTAGTAGAACAAATGGAAATAGCTAATGCTGAATTAAAGCGATTAGCTTGTTTAGATGGTTTAACTCAAGTAGCAAATCGCCGTCACTTTAATGAATATTTAGAAAGGGAATGGCGACGCATGATTAGAGAGCAAAATCCCATAGCTTTAATTTTATGTGATATTGATTATTTTAAACTTTACAATGATACTTATGGACATTTACCAGGAGATTCATGCTTGCAACAAGTTGCTGATGCGATTAAGCGTGCAGTTAAACGTCCAGCGGATTTAGTAGCACGTTATGGTGGCGAAGAATTTGCCATAGTTCTGCCTAATACTAACGCTGAAGGCGCATTAACTGTAGCAGAAGAAATCCGCGCTTATGTAGCAGCTTTGCAGATTGTTCATGCAGAATCTAAAACTAGTAAATATGTCACTTTAAGCTTAGGTGTAGCTGTGACTATACCTACCTTACATGGTTCGTATCAAGAATTAATTAGAACGGCGGATTTGCGGCTTTATGAAGCTAAATCCCAAGGACGCGATCGCATTGTGTTAAAAACTTTTGGTGAATAATAACAATTAATTTTATGCCGAAAACTCCCATGCTGATTGAAAAAATTCATATTCACACAACATGGCATAATGATAGATTGGTTCTGCTGTTTCTTTAGTTTCAACATAGCGATCGACTAAAGTTTCTAATGCTGTTGCTAGCGGTACAAATTCTGCGGAACTATAAGTGCTAATCCAGTCACTATACTGATGTTCAGGAATGCCATTTTTAGCTAATTCTTGCCCTAAAAAAGCATACAATCGCATACAAGGAGCCATTGCTACAGCTGTTAAACCTGCTGGATTATTCCAAGCAGTAGCTAATAGGAAATCTGTATAACGACGAGTAGCTAAAGAAGGAGAAACTTTTTGCAGATTCACTCCCCATTGTGTAGCATAATTCTGATGTAATTTTAGTTCTTCTAAAACCCCACCAGCTAAGTTGTGAAAAACTAAGAAGCTTTCCCAATTAGGCGATCGCACTGCGGCTATACTATAAGCTCTGGCAAAAGCTTCTAAGAAAAAAGCATCCTGTCCTACATAATAAGCAAATTTATTTTTCGGTAATGTACCTGTGGCAATTCCCTGCACAAATGGATGTGCTAAACAAGCTTGTGCTAATTCTTGATTGGCTTGCCATAATTGTTCAGAAAGAGTCATATTTTTTTAATGAACCGCAAAGGACGCAAAGGACGCAAAGGAAACAGAGAAGGTTGTGATAATCATTTTAATAGTTTTAGACACGATCGCTATTTTTCCCTTTAAAATTTTAGTGTGAGTTCATCTATAAACCAGGAGAACAAAGTGCCCAAATGGAAACTTGTCACCGAATTTACCTTTGATAGCGCCCATTATATCAGAGATTATGATGGCCCTTGCGGTCGGATGCACGGACACACTTATAAAGTGCGAATTGAAGCGACATCTGCGAAACTTCACTCATCGGAATTTTGTCCTCATCCGGTGATGGTAGCTGATTTTCGCACTTTACGTTGGGCGAAACAAGATGTTACTAAAGGCGGGTTAGATCATGGAATTTTGAATGAAGTAATGCCAGAAGGTTACGAAACTACAGCGGAGATGATTGCTAAGTTTATTTATGACCAAACTAAGAAAAAATTGCCCGAAGATGTACAATTAAAAGTAGCTGTATCAGAAACTCCTAATTCTTGGGTTGAATATGAAGATGACTAAAGTAGCTTGTAAGCTTGCCATTGATGACCATAACCTTGTAAATTTTTAAATGTGAGAGCGATCGCAAAACCTAGCCAAACTTAGCCAAAATCAAACATGACAAAATTACAAGCTTTAATTTTTGATGTTGATGGTACTTTAGCTGATACAGAACGAGATGGTCATCGAATTGCATTCAATCAAGCTTTTGCTGAACAAGGTTTTGATTGGAATTGGTCAGAAACATTATATGGCGAATTATTGGCTATTGCCGGGGGAAAAGAAAGAATTCAATACTATTTAAAGCAACATTATCCAAATTTTCAACCTCCATCTGAATGGTCAGAATTTTTGGCAAGTTTGCATAAACTAAAAACCAAATATTACCAACAATTGCTTAAAGATGCAGCAATTCCCCTAAGACCTGGAGTAAAACGGTTAATTAAAGAAGCAAAAGAACAAGGTTTGCGTTTAGCTATTGCCACTACTAGTGCTTTACCAAATGCCACAGCTTTGTTAGAACAAACTCTCGATCCTGATTGGTTTGAAATTATAGCTGCTGGCGATATTGTTCCAGCGAAAAAACCCGCACCAGATATCTATAATTATGTCTTAGATAAAATGGGATTAACAGCTAATGAATGTCTAGTTTTTGAAGATTCGCATCATGGTTTACAAGCAGCTATTGGGGCGGGTTTAAGAACTATTGTGACAGTGAATGATTATACTAAGAATCAAGATTTTAGTGCGGCTTGTTTGGTAGTAAATCATTTAGGCGAATTGGATTTACCATGCGAGTTTTTAGCTGGAAATATTCCAGAAATAACAGCTAAATATGTAGATTTAGCATTATTACATCTTTTGCACAGTGATAACTCAAGTCGCTAGGTATGTTGTTGCGTAAGTCCTGAATTTATTTTGCTCTGGCGATCTCAAACAGTCGAGTATTGGTATTATTTAAGCTATAGTATTGATGGTTATAGTTAATCTGTTCGTCTTATGTCAACTAATCTAATATCGCCTACCTCACCGGATTTTTTAGAGACTTTAACTAAAGCAGCTGCTTGGGAGCAAAAAAGCGATCGACCCAAAGCAGCAGAGGTCGTTCAAGCTTTATTAGAAGCTGAAAAACTTACCAAACAACAACGAATAAATTATCCTTTAGAAACTTTAATAGGTTCCTGGCGACTGCATTTTGTTGTCTCACCGAAAAAATCAAGTCAGCGTTCAGGAATTAAAATGGGGAATGGCTTTTATCTACCGAAGTTTGTCAAAGCCCAAATTTCCTTTTCTCCAGCAGAAGCAGATAACAGCCTTAATCCAAATCAGCTAAAAATTGGCAATCAATTGCAAGTTGGCACCATCTCATTTAAGTTTAATGGGCCAGCCAAGTATTTGGGCAAAAAAAACCTTTTAGCTTTTGACTTTACCCAAATTCAAGTAGGCTTCTTAGGTTTTACTGTTTATAGTGGCAACTTTCGTGGTGGTCAAAAGAAAAACCAATATTTTCAGCAAAAACATATCAGAGATTTACCTTTCTTCGCCTTCTTCGCCATAAATGAAAATTACATTGCGGCCAGGGGAAGAGGCGGCGGTTTAGCAATTTGGGTTAAAGAAGCTTGAGGGTAAATTAGGATTGAAGTTCAGACGAAACAGATTAAAAATGAAAGCAAAAAATTGGCTAAGTTGGATTCAGAAAACAGGGCTATATTTAATAATATGTTGCCTACTGTTTTTCAGCATTGTACCCCAAGCTTGGGCAGCAGATTTAGAGAATGGCGAAAAAGTGTTTCAAGCTAATTGTGTAGGCTGTCATGTTAATGGTGGGAACATAATTCGCCGAGGAAAAAACTTAAAGTTAAAAGCTTTGCAAAAAAATGGTTATGCTGATGTGGAGGCGATCGCATCCATTGTCACCAACGGTAAAGCCAATATGTCAGCTTACAAAGACCGTTTAACTCAACAAGAAATCGAAAATGTAGCAGCTTACGTATTAGCACAAGCCGAAAAAGGTTGGCAGCAATGAGTTGTCAGGCAGAGGAGATGGGGGAATGGGGAGATGGGGAGATGGGGTATTGTTAATACAAAACCTTGTAGAGACGTTACCCATAATGTAGAGACGTTATATATAACGTCTCTACATTATGGGTAATCAAGCTGACATGATATTTTCTCGTTCCATTTGTTCAACCTGGGAACGAGATCTAGGAGGTTCTACCTCCTTTCAGGAGCAAGATTTGAGTTAAGCTGCTTGATAAGGATTTAATAATCGAGAGGCAAATTTCATCACTTCGCCAAGGTCTACATCACTATCTTTATCTGCATTTAAAAACGCATTTAAAATTTGATTTTCCCCACCTGGAATTCCTGGTTGACTTGCTCCCATATTCAGCAAACTAATTACACCAGAAATTAGTATAGGTAAAGCTGTTTCAATTTGAGTTGTGCTTAATTCACTTGTTTGAGCAATTTTTTCAACCATTTGTTGCTGCTCTTGAGGCGGGATTAAAGATGGCAACGTCGCGACATTACCATTAGCACCAATCACTTGATTCATGAGACTTTCCAAACCGCCACTTGCTAGTGATTGTTGTTGTTTTAGTACTGGGCGGAGTAAACTGCCTAAAGTTGACATTATTTTTTGCATTTGAGAAGGATTAACTCCGCGATTTGCTGACAACTGGTTTACAGTGTTGAGAAAGTATTCTAAGTGAGAAACACTACCTCGCTGCTGAGGATTGTTGATCGAGCTAAGAATCTCAAAGAATAGTCCCATTTTTTCATTTCCTGGCTTAAATAATTGACTAAATTTTTAGGGATTGCTGATGATAGTCCGGTTGATTACATATTATGTAGAGACGTTATATATAACATCTCTATAATCTCAGATCTTGCACTTGTGAGGCAGAGCCTCTATTTTTCGTTCCCTGGTTGAACCGGGGAACGAAGATGTGGGAGGTTCCACCTCCTAGTTGTGCAAGATCTGAGTAATCAGACTTGAAAAACCGGGTTTGTTGACGAAAAATCTATGCTTTCAGGTTTAGCTATTTGCTCACCTCCAGGTTTTTAGCCTTGGTGCAATCATGTAGAGACGTTATATATAACGTCTCTACATGATTTACAACGTCTCTACATGATTTACAACGACTCTACGTCCGGCTTTAGACGGATACCCATTTGGATTTACCTTCTAGAGGTATGCGAACATGGAAAGAGCGAATTAAGCGCAACCAGCGACCATCATCGGTATAGTAACCGACTTCTGCAATGTAGTCGCGATCGGGTGCCGGAACAGAAACGTGCCGATCTTGTTGTGTTTCTTCGCACAGATACTCTTGAGTGTTGTGCGGTTGCTGACGATCGATATCCAAATCAGTGGCATCATGAACTCTCAGCATAAAGGTTTTCCCACCTTGTTGCCTCAGAGCTATCTTATAATCTTCGGAAACTTCCCAATAAGCGTAAGCATCCTTAGCATTAAAAGGTACAAGAATAATCCGACATTCGCTCTTGCTCGCCGCTTTACCATTTGTGCCAGTATTATTTGTAGCAGCTGTTCCTAGTTTTGCAACTGCGGCTTTACTTCCGTTAACTGTGGCATCAACTGTCAAGGCATTTCCATTTAAATTGGTGGTTGTTTTGCTGGTATCTGCCACGACGTTGGTTATTACTTTGGCAACATTGTTCACCCCTTCGGAAATGACTTGCGCGACGTTACCGATAAAACCGGATGGTGCTTTTGGGGGTGTGATTTTAGCGTCGATCGATTCTACAGAAACTTCTTTTGGTGGACTAACAATTCGCAGGGAAGCAGAACGCGCAAATTTTAGCCATTCACCATCATTAGTAATGTAGCCTAATTCGGCGATGTAATCGCGATCGCTCACTGGAATCACCACCCGTAAATTAGTAGAGTTGGGATCGCATTCGTACTCCTGCAAGCTATTCGCTGGTTGTTTGTTGAAGTCAATCCCTGTAATGTCGTAAACTCGCAGCCGCAGAGTTTTCCCAACTGTTTGCAACTCGGCTTTTTGTGCTGCGGAAATTTCCCAGTAAACATCTGCACTTTTCAAGTCACGGACTATTAACCATAGTAGAGTTTCTGTTGTGGTGGGAGTTGGTTTGTAAACTACGGGAGTTGCACCTGCAATGCTTGTACCTGTGGCGGGAATTTCGCTATCTTTGACTTCGCTTTTGATTTGCACTAGTGAAGAACGGGCAATTTTTAGCCATCTTCCATCATCGGTAATGTAACCTAACTCGGCTACATAATCGCGATCGATCTGGGGAAGTGCAATATGTAAATCTGTGTTTTGTTCGTTGCACTCATAATCTCGCACACAATGAGCTTGTTGCCGATCTAAGTCAATGCCTCCAGTGGTGTCATAAAGTCGCAATACTAGTTTTTTCTCACCCAATGTTGGTAATTCTGCCTGTTTCTCTGGGGGAATTTTCCAACAAGCGTAAGCATCTTGAGAGTTTCTTGGTACTAGAATTAACCAATTTTCTTTTTGGACGGGAGTTTCAGAAGTTGGTTGTTCTACGATCGTACCAGCTAACCCAGTAGCAACAGGAATTTCACTATCTTTAACTTCGCTGTTGATTCGCACTGGTGAAGAACGGGCAATTTTTAGCCATTGTCCATAATCGGTAATGTAACCGATCTCGGCTATGTAATCGCGATTGCTTTGAGCAATTGGAATCTGCAAATTCGGACTTTGTTCGTCGCAGTCGTATTGCCACTCACTATGGGCTGGTTGCAGATCTAAGTCAATGTCTTCTGTAATGTCATAAAGGTACAATACTAATTTTTTCCCACCCAATTCTTGCAGTTGGGCCTGCTTTTCTCTTGTAATTTCCCAGGTAGCATAAGCTTCTTGGGAGTTTCTCGTCAAGAGAGTTAACCTACTTTCTTTTTGGACGGGAGTTTCAGAGGTTTCTTTTTCAACGATCGTACCAGCTAACGCAGACAAGGCAGCGGGGGAAATTCCATTATCTTGTGCTTCGTTGTTGATTCGTACTGGTGAAGAACGGGCAATTTTTAGCCATTGTCCATAATCGGTAATGTAACCGATTTCGGCTATGTAATCGCGATCGCTTTGAGCAATTGGAATCTGTAAATTAGGATCTTCGTTACAGTCGTGTTGCCACTCACTATGGGCTGGTTGCAGATCTAAGTCAATGTCTCCTGTAATGTCATAAAGGCACAATACTAATTTTTTGCCACCCAACTGTTGTATTTCTGCCTGCTTTTCTGGTGAAATCTCCCAGCAAGCATAAGCTTCTTGGGCGTTTTTCGGTACTATAATTAACCGATTTTCTTTTTGGATGGGAGTTTCAGCAGCGGCAGCGGCGACTCCTAATGCACCTGTAGCAACGGTGGGAATTTCACTATCTTTAACTTCGCTGTTGATTCGTACTGGTGAAGAACGGGCAATTTTTAGCCATTGTCCATCTTCAGTAATGTAACCGATCTCGGCTGTGTAATCGCGATCGCATTGAGAGATCAGAATATGCAAATTAGAGCTTTGTTCATCGCAGCCATATTGCCACATACTATTGGCTGTTTGCCGATCTAAGTCAATGCCTCCAGTGGTGTCATAAACTCGTAATGCTAGTTTTTTGCCACCCAATTTCTGCAATGCTGCTTTCCGTTCTGCGGTAATTTCCCAACAAGCAATTGCATCTTGGGAACTTTGGGGAACTAAAATTAATCGACCTTCGTCTACAGCTTCTGATAGTTGATTAACTTCGGCTACATCTGCACCTACTGGGGTTGTTGCGGGTGTACTGCTATCTGTTGGTACAGCAGCTGGAATTCTGGCATGAAGAGAACGAATTACACTCAGCCAGCGATTATCGTTGGTGAGATAACCGAGTTCGACAATATAATCGCGTTCGGGAAGTGCGATCGGCATTTGCAAATCCTGTTGTTGTTCGCTACAGTCAAATTCCTTGACGCTGTGAGGTGGTTGCCGATCCATGTCAATATGCGTGACATCATAAAGACGCAGCTTCATTTTTTGCCCACCTTGTCGCCGCATTTCTTCCTTGACGCGATCGGGAACTTGCCAATGAGCGTAAGCATCTTGAGATCTACCGGGCGTAAGAGTAATTCGGCTTTCTGGAGTTTTGGCTGGAACTACAGGCGGAACAACAGGGGCAGCACCTCTGCCACCTCGACCTTTAAACAACCACCAAACTAACCCACCAAACAGAGGCAGCAGCAACAACCAAAGCCAAGGCGAAATTCCACCCTTTGACTCATCTGTGGCGACTGCACCAGCCGCTGGTTTGGGTTTGGCTTTTGCCGCTGGTGGAGAGGAAGCAGAAGGCTTGACGGCTGGAGGTTTGGCGGTTGTGCTCCCATCAATAGCCGCCATTGCCCCAGAAACTCGACTAGCTTCAACTAACTTTTGGTTTTGCGAAGATGTGGCATTACCCAAAAATGCCATTACTGCTGGAGTTAAGTTAGATTTTCTGTAAACGTAGCTCAGCGGTTGAGAGAAGGGATAGCGAACGCTGTTCGGTAGAGCATTGTGCATCGGCACAACTCGCACTCTGCGGTTGTTGACTACCTGATCGGAAATTGCATAGCCAATGCCGTTGTTTCCCAAGTTGCTAATTACTGCTTCCGTGCTATCTTTAGCAACTTTTTTCTTGTTTGGGCTAATTTTAGAGCGGTTGTTTTGGAAGATGGAATAGGTGAAAAATGCTTGCCGAGTGTCGCTAGTCTCTGGGCGATCGACTACGCGAATTTTCCCTGGATTTCCACCAACTTGCGACCAGTTGGAGATTTCACCGCGATAAATTCTAGCAAACTGTTGGGCGGTAATACTTTTGTTAAATCTGTTATTTCGTCCAACAATGATGGCGATTTTGTTGCGAGTTACAGGAACGGCAACTAATCCTTGAGCTTTTTCTTCTTTTGTCAGGGGGCGACCAATCGCAGCTAAGTCTATTTTTCCTTGTCTTAAAGCTTTGAGTGCGGCATTGGTGCCTTGATAAGAAAATTTAATATCTGTACCCGGATATTTAGTTTTAAAATTTTTCTCCAAGGCTTGATTGATTTTGATCATGCTGGTAGAACCAGCGATACGTAATGATTTGCCGCGAGGAAGTTCCTTGGGCATCGGAAAGGAAGTACTGCTCGATGATTGCGCTAACAGGGGACGGGCTGTAGAATTAACTGCGATCGGAGCCGAGGTAGTTGCCAAAGCTAGCATTATTGCTAGTGCCGCTAACGGTTTCTCTTGTTTACCGGACATTTATCTAACCCTTCGTATACTAGAAAACTTTACAGGGGACAACCAAAATTAAACATGGTGATAACCTGTAAGTAAATATCTTTTGACCAATGGGTTTTTGTCAACTCTCCTGTAGTTAACATTTATCAACCTATTGGTTGCCATTAACTTTACCGCAATAAGTTCACCTTTAATATGTAATTTTTTACTGTGTAATTGTAACTACTTATACCTTTAAATGTATGATTTTTGTAAATTGTCTTTAACTAACGCAAGTTGCTAGTTATATTGAGTAGGGTGCGTCAGAGAGCCAAAATTAGCGATCGTATCCAAAAATTTACTATCTGACGCACCCTACAGCCTGAAAAATTTCTGAAAATTAATAACTAGCAACTTGCGTTAACTATAGGACAGAACGCTCTCAGGAAGGGGAAAGGGTACAGGTTAAATTAAATTCTCCCTATTCCTTTGTTCCCACTTACCAGTCTGTACTTGTAGTAGGGTAAACACCACTTTCAACAGTGTGGTTTTCCTACTGAATTTCCCGCAAGAAGCAGGCATGATCGAATTAATTGAATTCGGAAGTGGGTTTAAACCTGCACACAAAAATGACTGCACAATTTGAAAAAATTGAAAACCAAGCACCAACTGTAATTGTTGAAACAACCCCTGTTGAAGAAGGGGAAAATGCTACTGAAACTCAAGAAAAAGTGCGGGTAGAAGAAGTTAAAATTAACCGTGATACAGTAGCTAATTTCTACAAAAATGTAGTTGGTAAAACTGAAAATCGTTACCTAGTAGTTAAAAACAAACAGGGTCGAGTTTTGACAGAAGTTCCTCTGTTAGTTGGTGTTCCAGGCTTAGTTGTCGGTACAGTTGTATTTCCCTTGGCGGCGGCGGTAGTAGCTGTAGCCGGAACAGTAGCTAACGTGACTGTAGCGATCGAACGTAAGCAATAAAATTCCCTTTTGTTAAGTATTTAAATCTCACAGCGCTATTCCGATTTGGTTGCCGGAAAGCGCTGTTTGTTGTACGTTGTTGCGCTTTAGCGCTCTTTTTATCTCTAGCGCTAAAGCGCAACAACGTACCTAAATTAGTAGTCAAAAAAAAACGATTTAAAGTTAATAATTTTAAGCAATGGCACAAATTAAAGCTATTACTTACTTAAAGCAATCCGATCCGATATTGGCTAAAGTAATTGATCTAATTGGTACTGAAAGTTTAGAATTAACTTACTACCAAGAGAACTTAGATTTACTCACAGCACTTTCCCAAGCAATTATCTTTCAACAAATTTCTACTATAGTAGCGACAAAAATTTTTCAAAGGTTTGTGTTATTGTATCAGCAGTGCGATCGCCAATTAACAGCCCAAGCAATTCTCGAAACTCCAGATGAGATACTTCGCAGTGTCGGGATTTCCCGCCCCAAAATTAGTTATTTAAAAGATTTAGCTTTAAAAATTGAGCAAGGATTACCGACTTTACCAGAATTAACATTAATGGAAGATGAGGCGGTAATTGAAAGTTTGACGCAAGTTAAAGGGATAGGAAAATGGACAGCACAAATGTTTTTAATTTTCCATTTGCATCGCCCTGATGTATTACCAGTGAATGATTTAGGTATCCGAAGTGCGATCGCCAAACTATACAATTTAAACACATTACCAGATCCCAAAACCATCGAACAATTAGCCCAAAAATGGCAACCTTATCGTAGTATTGCTTGTCGCTACTTGTGGCGCAGTTTGGCACTTTAGGCGATCGACTATTGTAGAAGCAGAAAATTAAATTTTACCTTGACTGAGATCGGAGTGCTAAGAGGCAGAGCCTCTGTTTTTCGTTACCAGGTTGAACCTGGTAACGAGACAAGGGCGGGCTCTCCTGCCTGCCCCACAAGAGTGACAGCTTTCTTGTGGGGTGGGCATCCTGCCTGCCCCACAAGAGTGACAGCTTTCTTGTGGGGTGGGCATCCTGCCTGCCCCATCCTTAAATAACTATTATCACTTTATTTATTTACACCTACTTACTAGCCATTTTTCTAGGTAAGTAACTCGCCATTTATCCGATGTTGCTAAAGGGGATAATTCTGCATTCTAGAATTAAGCGACATCAAAGGAATGATATGGTAACTTCAGCAACAGAGAGTGGGAATTTATTACAACAACTCTCGAACAATTTGGCGGATATTGTAGAACAGTCGGGAAGTTCTGTAGTGGCGGTGAATGGGCGCAGGCGGATGTCTTCTGCGGGTGTGCATTGGCGATCGGGAATTGTAGTCACAGCAGATCATACAATTAATAGAGATGAAGATATTACGGTTACTTTGCCGGACGATCGCACTATTTCCGCTACTTTAATTGGGCGCGACTCCGGCACTGATTTAGCATTACTACGATTAGCAGAAACCGAGGCTTTACCCACAGCAAATTTGAGCGATGGTACAGAATTAAAAGTAGGAGAAATGGTGTTAGCGATCGCGCGTTTCCCAGACAGCGGCATTAGCGCCAGCTTAGGAGTAATTAGCGCTTTAGGCGGCACTTGGCGCACTTGGCATGGCGGAAAAATAGACCAATTTATTCGTCCTTCAGTCATGCTTTATCCCGGTTTTTCTGGCGGTGCATTAGTTAACGCCCAAGGCAAAGTTGTCGGGATTAATACTGCTGGCCCTCGACAATTAGTATTAACCATTCCTACTTCTACTGTCAACCGAGTAGTTGAGCAAATATTAACTGGAAAACGCAGCAAACCTGGTTATTTAGGTTTAGGAATGCAACCCGTACAACTACCTCAACCTCTGCGAAAACAATTAAATATTTCCGGGAATGGCGGAGTAATTATTGTTAGCGTTGAAGCAGATGCACCAGCAGACAAAGCAGGAGTATTAATTGGTGATATTTTGGTGGCGCTAAATGACAAACAAATTAATGATGTTAGCGATGTTCATGCCATGCTCGATCCCGATCGAGTCGGTAAACCTTTAAATGCTCAAATTATTCGCGGTGGCACTTTAACGCAATTAACAATTATTGTCGGGGAAAGGGAATAATGGGCGACTGACAGGCAAGATGCCTGTCCTACGGGATTGGGAATTTTCACATTTAGAGTCACGAGGTAAATAGAAATGATTTGGGCAAATTTAGCTGCGGAATTAACAGCAGTAACGGAAGAATTGCGGCGTTCAAATGTGCAAATTCGAGGAAGTAAAAGAAGCGTTGGTTCTGGGGTAATTTGGAGTAGTGATGGAGTCATCATTACTAACGATCATGTTGTTAGCACTAGGGGAAAAACCGAAGTAGAACTCGCTGATGGCAGAGTTTTCATGGCAACGATTACTGCTAAAAATCCCCAGGGAGATTTAGTGGCATTAAAAGTAGAGGCTACAGACCTTCCGGCGGCGCAAATAGGAGATTCCGAAAACCTTCGAGTTGGAGAATTAGTATTAGCAATTGGTAATCCTTTGGGATTAATGGGCGCGGTAACTACGGGGATTATTCACAGTGTTGGCTCAACTGAATTTAGTCGGCGCAATTGGATACAAGCAGATATTAAACTCGCGCCGGGGAATTCAGGAGGGGCTTTAGCAAATGTGCAAGGTCAGGTAATAGGAATTAACACCATGATTGTCAATGGTCGAGGGTTTTCTGTACCTAGCAATGTGGTGCAACAATTTGTGAGTAATTATCCCGATCGTCCTTATTTAGGTGTAACTTTGCAACCTGTTTTAGTTGCTTTTAATTGTAGACCTGGTTTTGGTTTGTTAATTACCGAAGTTGAGGCGGGAAGTCCAGCGGAAACTGCGAAACTGCAAGTTGGTGATGTGTTAACTGGTGTCAGAGGAATTCCTTTTCACAAACCAAATGAGTTATTTCGCATCCTGGAAAATTCTCATGTTGGTGATGGAATAACGCTGAATTTTCAGCGTGATGGTAGGCGAATGGTAGCGGATGTGGTGTTATGCAGCAGAGTTTCTTCGGCGGAGGCGGCGTGATTCGCGTTTTGATAGTTGCGAACTCTGTAGTGATGCGGGCTGGACTGGAGGCGCTGATTTCTACTAATTCTAATTTGGATGTAGTGGGCAGTTTCTCTAGTTCAGATTCTTTGGCGCAACAGGTGATGCAACTTCAGCCAGATGTGTTGTTATGGGAGTGGGATGAGTCGGAAAATGATGGTGCTCCGACTCTATTTTCTTTGGAACCGGAATTGGCTAATTTGGCGATCGTTCTGTTAGTAAATAATGGGCAAATTGTATCTTTGGCGGAAATTTTGCGTTTTGGGGTACGTGGCGTTTTACCCATTGAAGCGACGGCCCAGGAAATTATTCAGGCAATTATGGCAACGGCAACTGGTTTAACAGTTTTACATCCAGATATGGTAGATTCTTTAGTATCAGTTTTACCTAGCAATACTCGACCTATACCTACTAAATTAAATCATGCTTTAACTAGTCGCGAGATTGAAGTTTTAACTATGCTGGCTGAAGGTTTGGGTAATAAAACTATTGCCCGTCGGCTAGGGATTTCTGAGCATACAGTGAAATTTCACATTGCCTCAATCTTTAGTAAGCTCAATGCCTCTAGCCGCACTGAGGCAGTAATTTTGGGCGCTCGTCAAGGGCTAATTTTATTGTAAGTTACCATATTAATGAATAGTTCCCTAAAGCAGCAAAAGGTAAGTTTTTTTGGTGTTATATATTTGGTATTATCTAATCGAATGGAAAACAAAATTTTATTTACCTAACTTTAACGAAAATTAAGTACAATATAATTTGACTAAGTTTTTAGTTTCTCTTGACCTAAAAAAGAGAAACTAATGCCAATTTGAGATCGGGGGAAGTTGCATTTATTATTGATAAATCAAAGAGCAGATAACAAAGTATGATAATCAAATCGATCGATCGCTGGACGAGCAAAGCTGCGGGAAGAGTTCCTTTAAGGACTGTATTAATAGTTCCTTTTGTGTTGCAAATTCTCGGAACAGTAGGAATAGTAGGATATCTTTCTTTCAGAAATAGTCAACGAGCAGTAAATGATTTAGCTAGTCAATTAATGAATGAGGTTGGCGATCGAGTTAAGCAAAATCTCCAAGTTTACGTAGAAACTCCGCATATTATCAATAAAAATAAGCTCAATATGATTAAAATGGGCTACTTGAATATGACAGAAATGGATGCGTGGGAAAAGTTCCTTTGGCATCAAGTTCAATTATATCCTTACATTAATTTTACTGCTGTAGCTAATGCGAAAGGAGAATATCGTTCTGGGGAAAGAATGTCTAATGGTGATTTAATGATGAATATAGCAGGAACTAAGGTTAATAATGATTTCATTTCTTATCATACTAATGAATTGGGCGATCGGACTTCTGTTGCGGCAATGACTAAGGGAGATTTTGATCCCCGCACTTGGTTTTGGTATCAAAACGCAGTCAAAGCAGGTAAACCAACATGGAGTGATGTTTTTATTTCTATTTTAGAACCAACCTTACTAATTAGTGGCACTGAACCAGTTTACAACCCCCAAGGAAATGAATTACAAGGAGTAGTACATACTGCTTTACGTTTAGATCATGTTGGCGACTTTCTGAATAGTTTAAAAATTGGTAAAACTGGACAAGCATTTATTATCGAAAGAAATGGCACACTCCTAGCAACTTCTACCGCAGAAAAACCTTTTCGGATTGAGCCAGACAAAACTAGAAAATTAATCAGAGCCGAAGATAGCAGTAACCTATTAACTAAAGCAACGGCTCAATATTTATTCAGCAATTTGCAAAAATCAAACCAAATCCAATTGCCTCAACAAGTAAACTTTATTGTCAATGGTAAGCAGCAATTCGTAAAAATTTTGCCCTTTCAAGATGGAAATGGTTTAGATTGGTTGATTGTGGTAGTCGTTCCCGAAGCAGATTTTACGGAACGAATTGATGCTAATAACCGCATGACAATTATGTTATGTTTAGCAGCTTTAGGATTAGCCATAATTACTGGGATTTTAACTGCTCGTTGGGTGACTAAACCAATTTTGCGCTTAAATACAGCAGCTAAAGATATTGCTAAAGGTGATTGGGAAAAAACCATAGAAGTAAAACGTTCTGATGAATTAGGGGAATTAGCTAAATCTTTTAATTCAATGGCAGAACAACTACAAGAATCATTTACAAACTTAGAACAACGAGTGGCAGAACGGACAACAGAATTAGTTAAAGCGAAAGAAGCAGCTGAAGTGGCGAATCAAGCAAAAAGTACATTTCTGGCTAATATGAGTCATGAGTTAAGGACACCTTTAAATGCAATTTTAGGATTTTCCCAAATTATCAGTCGCCAGAAAACTTTGACCCCAGAACAAAGAGAAAACATTGGTATTATTATGCGGAGTGGAGAGCATTTATTAACTCTAATTAATAATATCTTAGACTTATCTAAAATTGAAGCAGGACGAACCGCTTTAAACGAAAAAAGCTTCGATCTTCATCGTCTGCTTAACGATTTGGAAGATATGTTTTATCTAAAGGCTGACGATAAAAATTTACAGTTAGTGTTTGAAGTTCATCCCAATGTACCACAGTATATTTGTACTGATGAAGTCAAGTTACGGCAAATTTTAATTAACTTGCTGAATAATGCACTCAAATTCACTCAAGAGGGTGGTGTGTCAGTCAGGGTGTCATTAGATAATAGTAATTGGCAATCTGTTGCACAAAAAACAACCAGTGATAACGGGGGTAAAATAAAGATTTACTTTGAAGTTGAAGATACTGGTTCTGGTATTGCACCAGAGGAATTAGAGAATTTATTTGCGGCTTTTGTGCAAACTAAAACTGGAAAAGATTCTCAAGAAGGAACGGGGTTAGGTTTAGTTATTAGCCAACAATTCGTGCAATTAATGGGTGGAAAAATCAGCGTTAATTCTGTAATCAATCAAGGGACAATTTTTAAATTTTATGTCCAAGCTCAAGTTGTTGATAGTGCAGAAGTTCCAACTTATAAGTCTAGTCGCCAAGTTATTGGTTTGGCACCAAATCAACCCTGTTATCGAATTTTAATTGTTGATGATAAAGCGTTAAATCGCCAACTTTTAGTTAAATTGTTAAATCCGCTGGGTTTTGCATTGCGGGAAGCTTGTAATGGTGAGGAAGCGATCGCCATCTGGGAAAAATGGGAACCGCATTTAATTTGGATGGATATGCGAATGCCAGTCATGGATGGCTACACTGCTACCAAGCATATTAAAGCAACCACAAAAGGTCAAGCTACCGCTATTATTGCTGTAACTGCTAGCGTTTTTGAAGAAGAAAGAACTGTGGTGTTATCCGCAGGTTGCGATGACTTTCTGCGTAAACCATTCCGGGAAGCAGAAATTTTTGAAATCATGAATCGTCATATCGGAGTACGCTATATTTATGAGGATCGGAGTGAGGATTCACCTTCATTATCAGAGGTTACTAATCATGTACTGACAGCCAATGATTTAGAGAATATACCTAAGCCATTACTCGCCAATTTAAAGCAAGCAATAATTAGTATTGATCTAGATTCGGCTATCAGTATAATTGCAGAAATTTCTCAGTATAATCCCAGTGTAGCAAGCTCAATCAAGCATTATATGGAAAATTTCGAGTATGAAAAAATCTTGGATGTATTAACAGCAGGTTAAGGAGAAATATAAGTAACGATGAATCATGAATTAAACAAACCGTATCAGGCTAACATTTTAGTTGTTGATGACACTCCAGCTAATCTGCGTCTTTTAGTAGGAATGTTAACCGAAAAAGGTTATAAAGTTCGTCCGGTTATGGATGGTGAACTAGCATTAACAGGCGCTAAAGCTATGCCTCCAGACTTGATTTTACTGGATATTAATATGCCGAAAATGAACGGCTATGAAGTCTGTCAAAAATTAAAAGAAGATGAATTAACAAGGGAAATACCAGTAATATTTATTAGTGCTTTAGATGATGCGTTAGATAAAGTACAAGCCTTTCAAGTTGGGGGAATAGATTATGTCACTAAACCATTTCAAGTAGAAGAAGTTTTAGCCAGAGTTGAAACCCATTTAGCAATTCGTGAATTGCAAAAAAGTCTGACCATTAAAAATCACGATTTAGAAGTAATTGTCCAACAACTACGAAATACTCAGGAACAGTTAATTCAATCAGAAAAAATGGCGGCTTTAGGACAACTTGTGGCGGGAATAGCACATGAAATTAATACTCCTTTGGGTGCCATCCGTTCATCAGTAGAAAATATTGCTGATTTTTTGAAAGAAAACTTGTTGAAATTCCCCGATTTTTTCCACTCTTTAACGCCGGAATTTCAGCAATATTTCTTAGAGTTATTACAAAGATCGAGTCAGCAAAGAACTAGTTTATCTAGTAAAGAGAAGCGCCAATTAAAAAAATTTTTGATCCGAGAATTAGAAACAGAGGAAATTAGCAACGCTGATACTATTGCCGATACTTTAGTTGATTTAGGGATTTACGATCGCATCTCACCCCTAGTTCCTCTCCTAAAAGATGAAAATGGAGCGCAAATATTAGAAAAAGCTTACCAAGTCGGGAGTATTCAAAAAAGTACAGATACAATTAGAACAGCGACTGAAAAAGCCGCCAAGGTTGTATTTGCTTTAAAAAATTACGCTCGTTACGATCATTCAGGAGAAAAAGTGCGATCGCAAATTACCGAAGGCATAGAAACAGTTTTAACTCTTTATAATAACCAGCTAAAACAGGGCATAGAAGTCACCAGAAACTATGAATCTAATTTACCATCTTTGCTATGTTACCCCGATGAATTAAACCAAGTGTGGACAAATTTAATTCATAACGCAATTCAAGCAATGGACTACAAAGGTTCTTTAACTATTAGCGTCACTCATCAAGGTGATAGCTTAGTAGTTAGTATAACTGATAGTGGCAAGGGAATTGCTCCCGAAGTAATGCCAAGGATCTTTGAACCATTTTTCACTACTAAACCACCCGGAGAAGGTAGCGGTTTAGGATTGGACATTGTGCAAAAAATAGTTCAAAAGCATGAGGGAAAAATTTTAGTAGAAAGTGTGCCAGGAAAAACCACTTTCACTGTAAATTTACCATTCAATACTAACGACTAAACCAAAATTAAGGAGCAAATAATAATGTCTAAACCAGCAATTTTGTGTGTTGATGATGAAGCAGTAGTATTAAACAGCTTAAAAATTCAACTAAAAAAAGAATTTGGCGATGCTTATACTTATGAAGTAGCCGAAAGTGCCGATGAAGCCTTAGAAATTATCGAAGAATTACAATCAGAAGAAACGGATATTTTAGTGATTGTTTCTGATTGGTTAATGCCAGGGATTAAAGGCGATGAATTTTTGATTCGTGTGCATGATAAATATCCCAACATCATTAAAGTTATGCTGACTGGACAAGCTGATGAAACAGCTATTCAACGTGCTAAAGAAAAAGCAGCATTACACAATTGCTTACACAAACCTTGGAGTAGTGATGAATTAATTGACACTATTAAATCTGGTTTGAAACGAGTATAAGCTGAGTTAGTAAAAAATTATTTGGATAGTTTCAAAAAATCAGATAAATAAAGCAAATTTATAAATGGGAGCAACTATGAAAAAACCGCTCGTCCTCTGTGTTGATGATGAAGCAACGATCCGAGATAGTTTAAAAATAGAACTCAAGGCAATATTAGGCAATGATTATTTGATTGAAACTGCGGAAAATGGCGCTGAGGCTTTAGAGTTAATTGCAGAATTATCAGCAGATAACTATCACATTCCTTTGGTTATTTGTGATTATATCATGCCCGATATAAAAGGAGATGAATTATTAAAGCAGATTCATCAACTAATTCCTAAAACTCTCAAGATTATGCTCACTGGTCAAGCAGATTTGGAAGCAGTGGGAAATGCTATTAAATATGCTCGATTGTATCGTTATATCGCTAAACCTTGGCAAAGCGAAGATTTAAAACTAACTGTTAAAGAAGCCGTACATAGCTACTTTTTAGAACAACAGCTGGCAGAGCAAAATGCTCAACTCCAGCGGATGAATCAAAAGTTAGAAAGTATTGTCGAAGAACGTACAGCAGCATTGCGTCTTTCTGAGGAAAAGTTTGCCAAAGCTTTTCGCTCCTCTCCAAATCCAATTACTATTACCAGACTCAGTGATGGTCGTCATATTGAAGTAAATGATGCTTTTTGCCAAATGATTGGTTACAGCAACAAAGATATCATAGGTAGTACGGCGCTCGACTTAAATTTATGGGTGAATTTATCCGATCGCGTCCGCTTGTTTCAGTTGTTAACTGGTAACAGCAGAATTCGCAACTTTGAATTTGATTTTCGCACCAAAGATGGAGATATTAAAACTGCATTACTAGCAGCAGAAATCATCGAAATAAGTGGGGAAACTTGCGTAATTTCTGTTAGCCAAGATATTACCGATCGCAAACAAGCCGAATTAGCATTACAACAAGCAAAAGAAGCAGCCGATCGAGCGAACCGTGCTAAAAGCGAATTTCTCTCCAATATGAGTCATGAATTACGGACTCCGTTGAACGCGATTTTAGGCTTTACTCAATTATTATTGCGCGATTTATCTTTAAAACCTCAGCAACAAGAACAATTAGGAATTATTAACCGCAGTGGAGAACATTTACTTCAACTAATCAACAATATTTTACAAATGTCTAAAATTGAAGTGGGACGGGTAACAGTAGATAAAAATACTTTTGACCTGTATCACCTGTTAAAGAGCCTAGATGAAATGTTGGAACTACAGGCTAAGAAAAAAGGCTTACAATTAATTTTTGATGGCGCTCCAAATCTGCCTCAATATATAGAAACTGATGAAGGTAAATTGCGACAAGTGTTAATTAACCTTCTGGCAAACGCGATTAAATTTACTGCCGAAGGTGGGGTAACATTGCGAGTCAAATTGGCAGATGAAACTGGAAATAAAGAAAATGAGCATTCACTAAATTATTTATTTTTTGAAGTTGAAGATACAGGAGCCGGAATTTCTTTGCCAGAAATCGAGAATTTGTTTAAACCATTCATGCAAACTGAAACTGGGCGGCGATCGCAAGAAGGAACTGGTTTAGGTTTACCAATAAGCCGCCAATTTGTTCAACTTATGGGAGGAGACATTACTGTTAGCAGCATCTTGGGTAAAGGTACTATTTTTAAATTTCATATTGCCATTAATATTGTCGAGCAAAGTCAGATCCAAACTACTCAAGAAACCCGTAGAGTAGTAGCAATAGAACCTGGACAACCTGAGTATCGTATCCTCGTAGTTGACGATCGCTTAGAAAGCCGTCTTTTATTAGTAAAACTATTAGCATCCCTTGGCTTTGCTGTGCAGGAAGCAGAAAATGGTCAGCGAGCGGTGGAATTATGGTCAACTTGGGAACCGCACTTAATTTGGATGGATATGCGAATGCCTGTAATGGATGGTTATGAAGCTACTAAATACATCAAAACTCATTTAAAAGGTCAAGCAACCGTAATAATTGCTTTAACAGCAAGTGCTTTTGAAGAAGAACGTTCTGTTATCCTATCAGTAGGCTGCGATGATTTTGTCGCTAAACCATTTCGCGAACAGGTAATTTTAGAAAAAATGGCTCAATATTTAGGGGTGCGTTATATTTATGAGCAACCAATTTCATCATTAAATAGTGAAGAAAACCAGGCCGCAGGTTTTTCATTAATTGGGCAAGAAAGTTCAAATGGAAACATAGGTTCATCACATAATCTTGAGCCTTTCTGTTTACAAGTAATGCCTCCCGAATGGATTAATGAGCTATATCAGGCGGCTGATTCTGTGGATAATGAACAAATTTTTCTCTTGCTGCAACAAGTACCCCCAGAATCTGCCCATATTAGTCGATTAATTGCTGATTTAGCTCACAATTTCCGTTGTGATAAAATCATCGATTTAATCGAAGAACAAAGAAAGTAATTCAGCAAAATTAACAAGTTAATATTTGGTTGGCAACTAACAATTTAAAACTAATGGATAGCAATAACAACTTTCATAAAGGAAATATTTTGATTGTTGACGATACGCCAGAAAACCTACAAGTTCTCTCAGCAACTTTAACCGATTCTGGATATAAAGTTCGGGGAGTAATTAATGGAAAAATGGCAATAAGAGCAGCGCGATCGGCCCAACCAGACCTAATTTTACTTGATATTAGAATGCCAGATATGAATGGCTATCAAGTGTGCGAACAACTTAAAATTGATTCTTCAACTTGGGAAATACCCGTAATTTTTATTAGTGCTTCTGATGAAGTATTAGATAAAGTTAAAGCTTTTCAAGTTGGGGGTGTAGATTATGTCACCAAGCCATTTCAAGTAGAAGAAGTTTTAGCCAGAGTTGAACATCAACTAACAATTCGTAGATTACAAAAACAACTAATTGCCCAAAATCAGCAATTACAAGAAGAAATAGTTGAACGCAAAAAGGCAGAAGAAGCCGCCGCCGCCGCTTCTAAAGCTAAAACTGAGTTTCTTGCTAATATGAGTCATGAGTTGCGTACTCCCCTGAATGCAATTTTAGGTTTCGCTCAAGTAATGATGCGCGATAGTATGCTGAGTAGCGATCAGGCAGAAAACCTGAGAATTATTAATCGTAGTGGTACACATTTATTGGAATTGATTAATGATGTTTTGGAATTATCCAAAATAGAATCAGGAGTGGTTTCAATCGATGAAAACAGCTTTGATTTTTATAGGCTTTTAGATGGTTTGGAAGAAATGTTTCAAATCAAAGCTGAAAGAAAGAAATTAAAAATGATCTTAATAATACCACCAGAAATTCCTCAATATATTAGAACTGATGAGAAGAAATTACGCAGCTGTTTAATTAACTTGCTCAGTAATGCTATTAAATTTACCCAATCTGGAAGTATTACTCTGCGCGTCAATTTAGTTAGTGAGAATGAGTCTAGGTTAAATCATCAATCATGCAGGCTTGAGTTTGAAATTGAAGATACTGGAGTAGGCATTGCCCCAGAAGAAATTGATAGGTTATTTGATGCTTTTATTCAAACAGAATCGGGAAGAAAAAGTGCTGAAGGAACAGGTTTAGGTTTAACAATTACTCGCAAATTTGTGCAATTATTAGGGGGAAATATTACTGTTAGTAGTGTTTTAGGCAAAGGAACAATTTTTAAATTTGATATTAAAGTTTCGCTGGCGAATGCTGGGGAAATTATGCCGCAAACAAGGCAAAGAGTAATTGGATTAGAGAAAGAACAAACACCTTGTCGAATTTTAGTGGTTGATGATAATAGAGAGAACCGTTTGTTGTTAGTTAAATTACTACAACCGATCGGTTTTGAAGTGCAAGAAGCAGAAAATGGTCAACAAGCAATTAGCCTGTGGTCAAGTTGGCAACCGCACTTAATTTGGATGGATACACGAATGCCTGTGATGAATGGTTTACAAGCTACTAAAGCTATTAGAAGCAAAGAAAACCAAAGGAGAAAAATCGAGACGCAACTAGAAATGGGCGATCGCCAATTCTCCATCTTTGATACTTTATTTTGTGTACCTCATACAATAATTATTGCTTTAACTGCTAGTGCTTTTGAAGAAAAACAAGAAGATTTTTTAGCAATTGGTTGTGATGATTTTGTCCGCAAACCGTTTCAAGAAGAAGTAATCTTTGCCAAGATTTCAGAATACTTAGGAATCCTATATGTTTATGAAGATTTACCTCAAATAAATAACGTTTTTTATCGCAAGCGTTATTCTGTTAACCAAAGATCGGATTCATTCTTTTTACCCTTACTGGCTAAAGTACCTCAAAATTGGATAGTGCAGTTGCATCAAGCAGCTAATGAACTTAACGAAGAGTTAATTTTTCAGCTAATTGAGCAATTGCCAGTTGAGTCTGCTACCCTCGCCGATGCTTTAAGGGATTTGCTTAATGATTTTAGGCTTGACATAATAGTTCGTATAACAAACTCAGCTATAAAGTAGTTTAAAGGTATGTTGCCATCAGAAAATAAGTATAACCACAGAAAAACTGAAAATGCCAAGACAAAAATCTTAATAGTTGACGATCAACCTAGTAACCTAAGATTCTTGTCAGATGTTCTCAATCAAAAAGGATACAGCGTTAAAAGAGCTATTTCAGGAGAATTGGCTTTAAAATATGCGATCGCCTCTCCACCAGACTTAATACTTTTAGATATCATGATGCCAGAGATTAATGGCTATGAAGTCTGTCGGAAACTTAAAGAAAATTACCAAACTAAAGATGTACCAGTAATTTTCTTAAGTGTATTAGACCAAGTTTCTGAAAAAGTTAAAGCGTTTCGCGTTGGTGGCACAGATTATATTACTAAACCATTTCAAGTAGAAGAAGTATTAGCTCGCATCGAAAATCAACTTACTATTAAAAACTTACAAAAACAACTCCAAACACAAAATCAACATCTCCAAGAAACCCAATCTCTTATAGCTAGTATATTAAACAGTTCTTTAGATGGAATAACTGCCTTAGCTTCTGTCCGCGATTCTCAAGGAAATATTATAGATTTCAAATATATTTTACTAAATAAAGCCGCCGAAAAAATTAAGCATTGTCCAGGGGATTATTTGGTAGGAAAATACCTATTAAAAGAATTTCCTGGTCATCAAGAAAGCGGACTGTTTGAGGCTTATGTAAAAGTAGTAGAAACAGGCGAAACTCTGAATATAAAAATTTATTATAACCACGAAAATATCCAAAGCTGGTTGCAAATTACTGCTGTTAAATTAGCTGATGGTTTAGCTATAACTTTCCGCGATATTACCTCAGAAAAACAAGCACAAGAAGCACTCAGAGAAAGCGAAGAGCGTTTCCGCGCCATATTTGAGCAAGCTGCGGTAGGAATGACTCAGGTATCTCTCACTGGTCAATTTCTCCGAGTCAACAAACAGTTTTGTCAAATTAGTGGATATCCAGAACCCGAATTATTACAACTGTGTTGGCAAGACTGGACTCTGGCAGAAGAAATACCTCGATGCTTAAATTATATAAATCAACTTTTAGCAGGAAAAATTCACAATTATTCGGGAGAAAAACGTTTAATTCGCAAAGATGGTCAAATAAAGTGGGTAAATATTAGTACTTCATTAGTGCGAGATTGCCAAGGAAATCCTCAGTATTTTATCGGGATAATTGAAGATATTTCCCAACGCAAAGAAATAGAAGAAGCATTGCAAAAAAGTCAACGTTGGTTGCAAGCAATAACAGATGCTAATCCAAATCTTTTGTATATTTATACCTTACCTGAAATCAGCAGTATTTACACTAACGCAGAAGTAGTGAGAATACTTGGTTATACACCAGAAGAATTACAACATTTACAAAGCAAAGATTGGTTGAATCTGATTCACCCAGACGATCGCCAAATGATGCGAGAACGGTTTACCAAACTGGAAACAATTAAAGATGGGGAAGCCATTGATTTTGAGTACCGGATTCGCCACAAAAACAACCAATGGCGTTGGCTATTTAGTCGAGAAATTGTCTTCAGTAGAACCCCCGATGGTAAGCCGGAACAAATTCTTGGTGCAGCCACCGATATTAGCGATCGCAAAACCACAGAAGCAGCCTTAAAGCAAAGCGAAGCTAGATTCCAAAAATTAGCAGACAACGTACCAGGAATAATTTATGAAATCATTCAAAACCCGGATGGAACTTTTAATTTAACTTATATTAGTTCGGCTTGCCGAGAAATTTACGAATTAGAACCAGAGCAAATTCAAAATAATTTAGAATTAGCTTGCAATAAAATTCATCCCGACGATCGCAAAATTCACGATCAAACCATCCAACTTTGTACCCAAACCTTAGAACCTTGGCGCTGGGAAGGTAGAATAGTTACCTCATCAGGAATTAAATGGATAGAAGCAGCTGCTAAACCAGAAAGTCACCCAAACGGAGATATTATTTGGCATGGTTTAATGTTTGACATTACCGATCGCAAACTCTCCTCTTCCAAACTCAGAGAATCACAAAAAAGGCTATCATTCTTTGTTCAGCAAACCCCCGTAGCCATCATTGAATGGAATAAAAACTTTGAAATAGTCGCCTGGAATCCAGCAGCAGAAGCGATTTTTGGATATCAAGCCGAAGAAATTAAAAACCTTAATGCGATCGAATTATTAGTACCGCCAGAGCAACGGGAAAATGTTAGTGATTTTTTAGAAAAATTAATGCAAGAAGGTAGCGAAAAAACTAACATTAATGAAAATCTAACTAAAGATGGTAAACGAATCATTTGCCAATGGTATAACACAGTTTTAGTAGACAACCACAGTCAAGTAATTGGTGGTGCAGCAATGGCAATTGATATCACAGAACGCCAGCAATCAGAAGCCGCCTTACGAGAAAGTGCCGAACGTTCTAAAGCGATCGCCAAAGCCATCGAAAGAATCCGCCAAACCTTAAACTTAGAAACAATATTTAAAGCCACCACCTCAGAACTAAGGCAAGTTCTTAACTGCGATCGTGTCGCCATTTACCGCTTTAACCCTGACTGGAGTGGAGAATTTGTTGCTGAATCTGTAACTAGTAATTCGGTTTCTTTAATCACATCAAATCAAGGAAAACCCGACATGATGACTAATTCATTAGAATCCGATAGATGCGTTATCAAAACCTGGGATACTCCCGAAGATATCATCAAAGACACCTACTTACAAGATACCCAAGGCGGCGCTTACACTCGTGGTGCTAGCTATCTAGCAGTAGCAGATATATATCAAGCCAACTTTCCTCAATGCTACATCAATCTTTTAGAACAATTTCAAGCTAAAGCTTATCTCACCGTACCTATTTTTCGTGGCAATAAACTTTGGGGATTACTCGCCAACTATCAAAGTTCTAGCCCTCGACAATGGCAAGAAGCAGAAATTGACATAGTAGTACAAATTGGTACCCAACTAGCAGTTGCCTTACAGCAAGCAGAATTATTGGAACAAACCCAAAGACAATCATTAGAATTAAGAAAAGCCAAAGAAGCCGCCGACGCTGCTAACAAAGCCAAAAGCCAATTCCTCGCTAAAATGAGCCACGAATTGCGTACTCCTTTAAATGCCATCCTGGGATTTAGTCAACTCCTGGCTCGTTCTCCTTCACTCTCTTTAGAACAGCAAGAATACATAGAAATTATTAATCGCAGCGGCGAACACTTGCTCGATTTAATCAACGATATTTTATCGATGGCAAAAATTGAAGCCGGAAAAGTTACCTTAAACGAAAATCCTTTTAACCTCCATGAATTGCTCAATTCAATTGAGGAACTGCTGCGACTCAAAGCAAATGCCAAAGGTTTACGACTACTATTTGAAATTGCTCCCCAAGTACCGCAATATATCCAAACAGATGAAAGTAAATTACGACAAGTTCTCCTGAACCTACTAGGCAACGCCATCAAATTTACCCACACTGGCATTGTCAAATTGCAAGTTCTTTTAGACGAAACAGAAACTACTCATCACTCTTCTTCTACCCCGCAAACTAAAATAGTCTTCATAGTCCAAGATACAGGCCCAGGAATTGCACCAAACGAACTTTCATATTTATTTCAACCCTTCGTCCAAACCCAAACAGGTCGCCAGACAGGACAAGGAACAGGTTTAGGTTTACCCATTAGTCAACAATTCATCAAATTAATGGGAGGAGACATAACAGTTTGCAGCCAACTTAGTCAAGGAACTACTTTCACCTTCCACATTTTTGCTCATGTAGTTTCACATCTTGAGCAAAATACCATCTCTTCCACAAAGCAAATTATTGGTTTAGAACCCAATCAACCCATCTACCGTATCCTCATAGTTGAAGATCTTAAAGAAAATCGACAATTAGTAGTAAAATTACTCACACCTTTGGGATTTGAAATCCGCGAAGCAGAAAACGGTCAACAAGCAATTACCTTATGGGAAAATTGGCACCCCCATTTAATTTGGATGGATATGCAAATGCCAATCATGGACGGCTATGAAGCCACTAAATACATTAAATCTCAATCCCAAGGTCATGATACCGTAATAATTGCTCTCACTGCTAGCGCCTTCCAAGAGCAACAATCAGATATCTTAAAAGCCGGATGTGACGACTTTCTACCCAAACCTTTTCGGGAAGAAATGTTATTGGAAAAAATGGCTAAACATTTAGGATTGCGTTATCTTTATCAAGCAGATTCATCATCTACTACCGCTATTCATCCACTACCAGCAAAAATCATTAACCCCAATCACTTACGCATCATGCCAAAAGAATGGTTAACAAAACTACACAAAGCAGCACTCGCTATCAACGACCAAGAAGTAACTCAACTGATTCAAAAAATACCTGCAACTCAGTCCGAGCTAATTCAGGGTCTAGTAGAATTAGTGGATAACTTTCGGATGGATATAATTATCGAACTAAGCAGAGAATGCCCTGATGAGTAAATCAAAATCAACAGAGTATAAAGCAGATATCTTAATTGTTGATGACACCCCGGACAACTTACGGCTTTTGTCCAATATGCTCATGTCCCAAGGTTATCAAGTAAGAAAAGCAATCAATGGTCAGTTAGCTTTAAAAGGAGTGGAAGTAAGCCAACCAGACCTGATATTGCTAGATATAAATATGCCAGAAATCAACGGTTATGAAGTTTGCAAACAACTGAAATCTGGAGAAAAAACTCGTCATATTCCTGTGATTTTTATTAGTGCTTTAGATGAAACTTTAGATAAAGTCAAAGCTTTTCAAGTCGGAGGAGTAGACTATATTACTAAGCCTTTTCAAGTGGAAGAAGTATTAGCTCGGGTTGAAAATCAATTAACTATTCATCAACTGCAAAAGCAACTTTATCAGCAAAATGCTCAACTACAGTTAGAAATTTTTGAAAAACAAAAAGTGGAAGAAGAAATTAGATTTTTATTTACGACTACTCAACTAATTAGTAAGTCAGGAGATTTTAATGATGCTTTAAAAGTTACACTTAAACAACTTTGCCTTGCCATAAATTGGGATTTGGGAGAAGCTTGGGTTCCTAATAATAAAATTAGTAAATTAGAATATAGTACTGGTTGGTTTACTAGTGAAAAAAGCCTGGAAAAGTTTATAGAAAAAAGTAAGTCTTTAACATTAGCTCCCAATCATGGATTACCGGGAAGAATTTGGACTTCCCAAAAAATTGAGTGGGTAGAAGATATTTCAGCGGAAAATAAACCAAACTTTATTAGACAAAAAGATGCTGGAGAAGTTGGGTTAAAAACAGCTTTTGGTATTCCCATTTTAGCTAATGACCAAGTTTTGACTATTCTGGTTTTTTATAAAAAACAATTAAGCCAACCGGAACAAAGGTTGGTTGATTTGGTTAATACTGTAGCTACCCAATTAGCTTCCCTAATTCAGCTAAAAAGAACCGAAGCAGCTTTAGTGAAAGCTAATCAAGAACTAGAGCGACTTGCTACTCAAGATGGTTTAACAGGAGTTGCTAATCGTCGTTTATTTGATGAATATTTAGGGATAGAATGGTTACAGATGTATCGGGAACAATTACCCTTATCTTTAATTTTATGTGATGTAGATTTTTTCAAACTTTACAACGATACTTATGGACATCTTGTAGGAGACTTTTGTTTACAGCAAGTAGCAGCAACAATTAATAATTGTATTAAACGTCCAACAGACTTAGTAGCCAGATATGGAGGTGAAGAATTTGCCGTGATTTTGCCCAACACTGATGCTAAGGGTGCGCTAAAAGTAGCAGAATCAATTAGACAGAAAGTTCAAGCTCTTAAAATTACCCATACGACCTCTAGTGTCAGCGAATTTGTTACCCTAAGTTTAGGAGTTACCACTGTTATTCCTAATCCAGAAATTAATCCCGACATTTTAATTGCCATAACTGATAAAGCACTCTATGCGGCTAAACAGCAAGGAAGAAATCGGATTGTTTTAGAAAATTTAGTTGAAAAAAGTTAAAGAAAGTTTTCCGATCAGGGGCAGATTTAGGTGAATAGTTAATACTCCCCACTTAGTAACTTAAGAATAAGCGATCGCTTCTGATGAATCAGCAACAAGAACCACAATCAATTCCAGAAACAACAGCTAATATCCTGATCGTTGATGATACCCCGGATAACTTACGACTGTTATCTACTATGCTGGCTGGGCAAGGGTATTATGTGCGAAAAGCAATTAACGGACAAATAGCTTTAAAAGCAGCCGAAATGTCTCCCCCAGATTTAATTTTACTGGATGTGAATATGCCGTTGATGAACGGTTATGAAGTATGTCTTGCTTTAAAAGCCAATCCGAAAAGTTCTAAAATACCTGTGATTTTTATTAGTGCTTTGGATCAGGTAATAGATAAAATTAAAGCCTTTGAAGTAGGAGGAGTGGATTATATTACTAAACCATTTCAACTAGAAGAAGTTTTGGCAAGAATTAACAATCAATTAAATCAAAAGAAATTATCAGAACAACTAGAATATAAAAATCAGCAGTTACAAGCGGAAATTAGCGATCGCAAAAAAGCCGAAGTCAAAATCCGTCTCTTACTAGCAGCAACTCAAGCCATTAGTCGCGCCGAAAACTTTGACAGTGCGATCGAAGTAATTTTACATTTAATCTGCAAAACAATTGGCTGGGATTTTGGCGAAGCTTGGATTCCTAATGAACATCGCCAAGTCTTAGAATGTTCTCCCGCTTGGTATGCTAGTGAACCAAGTTTAGAAATATTTAGACAAAAAAGCCTCAATTTTACATTTCCTTACAACGTCGGATTACCTGGAAGAATTCGCATACATCGACAGCCAGAATGGATCGAAGATCTTAGATCTGAATCAATTTCAACTTTTTCCCGCCAAGAAATTGTTGTTGCTGCCGGATTAAATTGTTGTTTTGGCGTTCCGATTGTACTTGCCAATGAAGTATTAGCAATTTTAGTTTTCTTCAAGAAAACTCCCACCAAAATCGAACCAAATTTACTAGAACTAGTTAATGCTGTGGCTACACAATTAGGTTCACTAATTCAACGTAAACGTGCAGAAGAAGCCTTAAGATTAGCTGAACAAAGATATCACAGCATTGTCGAAAACGCAGTAGATGGAATTTTTCAAACTACACCTTCAGGACGTTATCTCAGCGCTAATCCTGCTTTAGCGAAAATTTACGGTTATGATTCGCCAGCGGAATTAATCTCTGTTTTGAGTGATATTTCCCATCAACTTTATCTCGATCCCGATCGCCGCCAAGAGTTTGTTTCTAAAATGGAAAAAGATCATGCTGTTTATGGGTTTGAATCATTAATTCGGCGTAAAGATGGCAAAGTAATTTGGATTAGTGAAAATGCACGGGCAGTGCGCGATTCCACAGGAAACTTGCTCTACTATGAAGGTACGGTTTCTGATATTACAGTGCGTAAAGTCGCGCAAGAAGCTCTACGTTACCAACAAGAACAAGCCGAAAAACTATTGCTCAATATCCTTCCCGAACCGATTGCCCAGAGATTAAAAATAGAACAAAATACGATCGCTGATAGCTTTGAAAATGTCACAGTTTTATTTGCAGACTTAGTAGGTTTCACCGAATTGTCAGCTAACACATCTCCTCAGCAACTAGTAGAAAACTTAAATATAGTATTCTCAGAATTTGATCTCTTAGCCGAACAGTATGGTTTAGAAAAAATTAAAACCATTGGTGATGCTTACATGGCTGTTGCTGGATTACCTACTTCTCGGCCCGATCATGCAGAAGCCGCAGCTGAAATGGCATTAGGAATGCTAATAAAAATTGCCGAATTTAATAGCAAAACTGGTACAAGTTTTAGCCTCAGAATTGGCATGAATACAGGCCCAGTTGTAGCTGGTGTAATAGGAATTAAAAAATTTAGTTACGATTTATGGGGTGATACAGTTAACACGGCTAGCCGCATGGAATCTCAAGGTATTCCTGGTACTATTCAAGTTAGTAATACTACATACCAATTGTTAAAAGGTAAGTACAAGTTAACTAAGCGGGGTTCTATCCCTATTAAAGGTAAAGGAGAAATGGTAACTTATCTGCTCACAGGTAAAAAGTAAAATTAGCGCCGAGAATCTGTTGGTTGCCAAATTTCAGCTAGCAATTGTTTATCTACTAAATTTGTTTGTGCTGTTGTTGTCTTTCTTGCCGATAAAACTTGCCAATCTGTCTGAGCAATACCTGATGAATGTGCTGGTAAAAGAAAATGTATCGCGAAAGTAACTGTGGCTGCTAATAAAAGTCTTTCTAACATCTCTAACTCCCCCCAAGAGTGGTTAAAAGACCGCTCTAATGCTGATAGTAATACTATCTGTTCTTTCAGGGTTAGATTGAGTGATTCAACTCGCTAAAAAAGTGTGACTCTTTTCAAAGAATTAAGTGATTGAAGTCACACTTAGGTAGTAAGCTGAGCAATTAAGAGAACAGGAAATAAAAGACAACAAGAAGAAAAATTATTTGTTCTTTGTTCCCTCAGTAACACTACTTATAAGAGTCCAGACTGAAGGGCTAAACCTGCTAAACCTTGAAGCAGGCCCAGCAGATTGAGGCCAAAATTAGGACGGCGCTCTTTGGGGTTATTAAGTTGTTCAATTCCGGCAATTACCTGTTCTGCTGCTTTAGCACCATCTTGATTACCTTGAGCAGTGAAGAGTTCAGCTGCTTTTTTGGTATCAGCGAGTGCGGCTAGGCGATCGCCCTGATTAAACTGTACCATCCCCCTACCTAAGTAAGCATTGGCATAATCAGGTTTCATCACCAAAGCTTGATTAAGCAGTTCCAGCGCCCTTTGGTGATTATCTCTCTCAGCTTCTGCCATTCCCCAACGATAAAAATCTTCGGCACCACCCGTATAATTTGGTAGTCCAACGGCACCCAGCAAATTAGCATTCACTAAATTTGTCCCGACTAAATTTGCCTGAGATAAATAAGCACCTCTTAAATCCGCCGCAGTGAGATTAGCACCGCTAAGGTTAGCACCTGTAAGATTAGCACCATGCAGACTGGCACCCATCAGGTTAGCACCCCTGAGATCGGCACCCATCAAGTTAGCACGGCTGAGATTTGCCCGACTTAAATCAGCACCAGTCAAATCGGCACCTACTAGATTAGCCATTACTAATCCAGCGTCAGTTAAATCGCATTGAGAACATTTTCTGGTGGCAAGTAGCTGTCTGGTATGTTCAGGATTAGCCGCAAGTACGGGATTTGCCAGAGTAAATGTGGTTAGTAAAGTGGCGCTAGCTATGGGCGTGAATTTCATAAGCTTATCGATCGCGACGTTATGGGATCTTTTTTGCATAACAGAATTTTGCTCAATCAAGGCGATTAACACAAGTCTTTGCCCCAAGTAAATTTAGCTTTTTCCGGCGAAACGCGCCTTTGTGTAGAGGATTTATTGAACGTGCGTAAAACCCCATCCCCTTGTGGGTGGGGATGAAAGCGCGGTTAAAGGAGGGGGTTCGATACCCCCTCCTTTAACAATTAGCGTTGTTTTTGGGAATCAATATATCGCTTAACAGCTTCAGAAGAAGCGCCACCAACAGAAGAATAAAAAGTGCTATAACTCCACATACCAGAACCCCAAAAACGGCGTTTTTTCAAATCTTTAAAAGTCTGGAAAAGATGCACCGCAGAAATAGATTTCATAGTCTTAGCAATTTCTACTGGGGCAGTGGTGTGGTCTGTCTGAACAAAAATATGAACATGATCGGGCATTATCTCTAGTGCATGGATTATCCATTCGTACTGTTTACAAATTTCGCCAATAATCCGCTTTAGCTCTACCTCAATAGCACCTTCAAGTACTTGATGACGGTACTTTGGGCAGAATATAATGTGATAGCCTAAGCAGTGCTTGGCGTGTGATGAAGACAATATTTGCATAATTTGGTGTGTGTTGACAAGACATATAAACTTTGATCCCATATTTTCGTCACAAACGTTTAACGCAATGAAAAGGACTGTTAGCATCCCAGTTAATTTACCAAGCGATAGATTTTTGCCGCTAATGAATCAGTGTGCAGAAATATTTAATGCTCATATTGACTGGTCATTAGCTAACAAAACTTATAACAAAAACAAGGCACACAAGGATTTGTATCGCTCATTGAGAGAGCAATTTCATGAAGTGCCTTCTGCTTTGGTGCAAACTGTTAGAGATAACGCATTAGAGGCTGTTAAAGCTACTAAGTTTAAGCGCACTCCCAGGAAGAAACCCACGTCAGGATTAAGATATGACAAACGAACAATGACATTAAGAGGTAAACAATTAACTCTTAGTTGCATTGGGAAGCGAGTCAGTTTAATTCTTGATATCCCAGAATATTTTCAAGAAGTGTTTGAAACTTGGGATTTCTGCGGTGCAACTGTTACCTACACTAAACACACTAAGCAGTTTTGGGTACGTTTAGTTTTTGAAACAGCAAGTCCACAACATATTAATGGAAAAACTCAAGGAATTGACCGAGGTTTGTACCATCAAGCTGTTACTTCTGATAGTCAATTCTTTAGTTCTTCTAAGATTAGAGAAGTGCAAAGACGTTACTTATACAATCGTCGTCAACTCCAGCAAAAAGGCACTCGCAGTGCTAAACGTCGATTAAAATCGATGTCTGGTCGTGAGAAGCGGTTCATGCGGGACACGAATCATTGTATAAGTAAAAAGTTAGCTAACCAGCCAAATGTGACAGTTTTTGTGCTTGAAGATTTGTCTAGTATTCGGACACAAAATCGAGGCAAAAAAGTAAATAAATGGTTGGGTAGTTGGCCTTTCTATCAGCAGGAACAATTTTTAACTTACAAATCTATTGCATTGGGTAAAAAAGTAGTTCATGTCGCTCCTAGTTATACTTCCCAAAAGTGCAATATTTGTAAGCATATAAAAAAAACAAATCGGCATAAGTCTAGGTTCCACTGCAAAAATTGTGGACACAAAACTCATGCCGATTTGAACGCCGCTTGGAACATTCGCGACGATTATTTTCTCTCCTCTACCCAAGGGACCGAGGAGCAGGGCTCAGTCAATAACCCTTATGTTTCAGCCAGTTTTTCTGGTTAGTTACAAGCCCCATCCCCTCGTGCGTGGGGCGGTTGACTATGTTACACCTAATTATAAAAGAGATAAATTTATGCACCAATTACTTACCGGAAGGTTAAAGCTAGAAAAATTAACAGTGCCGATCGCTAATTTACCCCAATCCTGGCAAGGGATTAAAATCGTCCAACTTTCGGATTTTCACTATGATGGTATCCGCTTGTCAGACAATTTGCTAAACGAAGCGATCGCGAAGAGTAATCAAATTCAACCCGATTTAGTATTTCTCACAGGCGACTATGTTACCAGCGATCCTGCCCCAATTCATAAGTTAGTACTCCGACTTAAACATTTAACAACTCGCTTTGGTATCTACGCCGTTTTAGGCAACCACGATCTTTATCATTCCCACTCAAAAACTACCATTATTCGAGCTTTAGCTAGTATTGATATTCAGGTTCTTTGGAATCAAATTGTTTATCCTCTCGGCTCGGAATTAGCCATAGTCGGATTTGCCGATCTCCGTTCTCATCAATTTAACCCAGGCGCAGTCATGCCGCAAATCGATTCTAAAATTCCTCGCATTGTCTTATCTCATAATCCCGATACTGCGGAGCAATTACAATCTTGGCGCGTCGATTTACAATTGTCTGGTCATACTCATGGCGGTCAAGTTATTATCCCTAAAATCGGCCCACTTCCCGGACTATTACCAGAAATCTATCGTTTCGTCCCTCAACCTTTGCGGCAAAATTTGCCTTACGCCAGGAAAAAATGCTACAAAGTTTTTCAACATTGGGAATGGTCACAAGGCTTACACCAAGTAGGAAAAAATTTGCTTTATGTCAATCGAGGTTTAGGAACTTACTTACCTGGGCGATTGTTTTGTCGCCCAGAAATTAGTGTAATTCAGTTAGTTGCTCAGGATTGATTTTGGTGACAAACTCTGTTCGATTTTGGGCGATCGATTTTCCACAATTCCTCAGTTTTTCACCTCAAGCGTTGCCAGACACTCGGTTTTTAGCCGGATATTACGCCTAAACAACTGGAAACCCGCCTCGCTAAGGAAAATACTGGTAGCTCAAGGCGGGTTATTGGGATTACAAACAGTCGAATTAAATGAACCGACTGATAACGAACAGTTTCCAAAAAGAAAGAAATTTAACTCCAAAACATGGACTATACTCGCAACAGGCCGGACGCTCGCTTTGCATCACCTCCGATCATTAGACACTTGCCGATCGATTTGCGTTCTTAACAAGAACAAGCAAGTACTACAAGACTGAACGCAAATATAACTTTCAAAAATGAAACATTATTCCGGTTATCTGCTGCACTAGGCATCGAGCAGGAAGGCACAGGCTCGAAACCAAACCAAGATGTGAAAATTGAATGAAGATCTACTTGATTTGTGCCTTATTTAATAAATTAGCATCTGTTTCTCAGTAATGAGTGACAACTTTACTAAACTTTAAAGAGCTTTATTTCTTGAAACACTCTCTAACGCTTTTTAACAGAATGATTGAGTCTTACTCCTGTTAGTAAATTCAAAGTAAAAAACCCCTCAAATTTGAGGGGTTTGGTTGCAGATTCGGAGAATTGTACTTTTATTGTCCAGCCGGACTGCTATCACCAGGCACAATCAGTAGGGTGCTCTACTACGCTAAAACCCTAATTCTTTCAATCAATTTAATGTCTGACGCACCCTACAATTCGATTCAAATGTGACACGCAGCTTTAGTCCTGGTACTTTTATTGTCCAGCCGGACTGCTATCACCAGTAGCAGAGGGAGAAGCATTATCACCAGATGTTGTAGTGTTAGTTTGATCTCCAACATTAGAATTAGTATTACCTCTGACTCCCGGAGATGGAGAACCTTGAATAGAAGGTAATTCTTGAGTTGAAGTTGCAGGCGATGAATTGTTAGACGATCGCTCAGTTGTATTAGGAGACTGCTGCTGTCCAGTCGTCGGTGGAACAGTGATATTAACGTTTGGTGTTGGTTGTGGCGCAGGTGCAGGCTGTTCGATATTAATATTTGGTGCAGGTGTAGTTGTAGTTGGTGTTTGTCCTTGGGGAACAGGAACTACCCGCACTTCAGGATTCCTTTCAATTACTCTTTCTCTTTGAATAATTGTTCTTTCTGGTTGTGGAGAAGGTACAACTACAGGCGCAGGTGCAGGCTCAGGTGTAACTACAGGTTCTTGATTTTGCCGATTCCATAAATAGTAAGCTAACGCCGGAATAGCAAGCAAAGAACTCAAAACAATTCCTAATATCAAACCACGAGCCGCATTATTATTATCGCGGGCTACTTGGCGATTTTCGTTATAGCGACGTTCAGCAACTCGACCATGAACATAACCATCTCTGTACTCTTCGGGCGGTATCGTGTTAATAGTTTCGGTGTTTCTTGGTACTTCCCTGTAATTGTTTCCCTGAGAGTCGGGATTAACTTCACGATTGTATGATGTGCGTTTATCGTTGTCGTTATACATGATTTTTACCAGAACTCATTAAAATCTTTTTCATTTTGAGAATAGCCCTTGTTTTGGAGAGTCTGGCTCTATCGCAAGTGAGGATCGTCTTTCTATCAAAAGATAGTCTTCTTTAGATATAGGAGTTAAGGATTAGGAAGAAAAACATATTGTCTAGAGGTTTCATGACATGAATTGTAGAGAGGTTTCATCACATGAATTGTAGAGACGTTTCATGAAACGTCTCTACAGTTTTTTAGAAACGTCTCTACAGTTTTCTAGAAGTTAGGGTAAAATTGCTTGCCAGGTAGCAGCACCAACAATTCCATCAGGTTTTAGTCCATATTTTTCCTGTGTAGCGATAACCGCAGCTTGGGTATCTTTGCCAAAAATTCCGTCTACAGAACCTTGAAAAAATCCGATCGCTTGCAATCGTTTTTGTAACCAAAATACTTCGGGACTTCGCATTCCAATTTTCAGGGTTGGTAAATCGGCAACTATTGATTCTGAATTTTCTGTGTTGGGATTTTCTGTGTTGCTATTATCAGTTGGAGACTCTTGTTTAGTAGATTGATTTGCCGAAGATGTTATTATGTTTCTGGGATTAGATCTGTTAGCTAATCGAGAGTTATTAGCTGAGGGTGGTGTTACGGGAAATAGTTTTTGCCAAGTTTCTCGATCGACAATTCCATTAGGATTTAAGCCAGCCGCTTGCTGAAATTGGCTAACTGCGATCGCAACACTCCGATTATAAACTCCGTCAACTTCACCTTTATAAAATCCCAAAAGTTGTAAAGCTGCTTGCAATTCCGAGACGGCAACCCCAGTACTACCACTTTCTAAAACCGGACGATCGACAATTAACCCTGTTGTAGGTTGTGCATTTCTCTGTATAGATTCTACTTTTTCCTGTGCGATCGCTGCTGAATGAGGATACCAAATCAACAGAGAAACAGGAAATAAAAACACCGAAATCCTAGCCAGTCTTAACATCTGCAATTTTCACTCCTCAATGCTGATGAAAGCTATTTTGGGGGTTAATTTTCCCAAGTAGATTCTATCAGTCCTGCTACCGCAGATTCCGGGCCAACTAGAGAAATGTAAGGTTCAACAAAATATCGATTTGCCACTTCCTGAATTTCTTCAGTAGTCACAACTGCAACTGCTTTGGGAAAAACGCGATCGAATCCCACACCCAAACCTAAAGTTTCATACCATCCAAAAACTTGAGCAATTTGAGCATTAGTTTGTTTACCCAAAGCATATTGACCTAAAAGTTTATTTTTTGCTGCTTGCAATTCATCCGGCTTCAGTGGAATTTTACACAAACGTTCTACTTCTGTCCTTAAACTATATAAAGCTACTTCCGTATTTTCCGGCGCAGTTCCCATATAAACCGCAAACTGAGAAGCATCTAAACGAGTCGGATAAAAAGCGGAAACTTCGTAAGCTAAACCGCGTTTTTCGCGCAATTCTACAAACAAACGACTGGAAAGACCATTTCCTAAATAAGTATTAATTAACTTCAAAGCTGCATAATCAGGACTAGTCACAGATGGAGTTAAATAACCCAACATTACAATTGATTGTTTGGTTGGAATTGGTGTAATTCTGGGGTGAGGAAAAGCCAGAAGTTCGGGTAATTCTACACTAGGAATTGCTGTATCCGGTATTTCCCAATCACCGAATACTTTTTCTATTTGGTTAACTACTTCTTCTGGAGTAATCCGACCGACAACACAAATTATGGTATTATCTGGACGAAAATAAGTATGATGAAAACTATCTAATTCACCTCGACCCAAATTAGCGACAGTTTCTACTGTTCCCAAAGTCGATAAAGCATAAGGATGGTCTTGGTACATTGCTTGTCGCAGTTGTTCAAAAGCCACCGTAAAAGGCTGTTCTTGTTGCGATTTAATTGCTTGCAAAGTCATGCGCCGTTCTAATTCTACTTCAGCTTGGGGGAAAGTAGGCGATCGCAACAAATCCCCTGCCAACTCCAACATTTCGGGAAAATCAGCCGAAACTGTCTTCATGCTGAGTAAAAAATAATCCGTCGTTGTATCTGCGCCTAAACTCGCACCCAAAGATTCCACCCGTTCGGCAATTTCAGCAGCACATAATTGCTCAGTTCCTTTCGTAATTACTGATGATAATAAATGAGATAAACCTGCTTGATATCTGGGCTCACAACGACTACCAGCTTTTATGAAAATGCGCGTCGCAATTATATCTGCTGCTGGATTTTCTAGTGCCAGTACCACCATACCATTATTAGTTACTATTCGCTGCATTGTTCGCTCTGGTAACGAGGAACTGCTGACACTTGGATTAAAAGAATCTTCCATTGTAACTTCGGGATTCATTAGCTAATTATAAAAAATTGTAATTGAGCAATTTCAGAAAAACATTTCCCCGGAAAACACAGGGAAGGTCTATTGGCTACTGACTATCTTTTATCTTACCTTTCCGATTCCCCGTAAGGTTTTAACTCTGTTACTACATAATGATGAGGTGACAGAAATTCTGCGGCTATTTGTTGTAAGTCTTCAGCGGTGATTTCTTGAATTTGGTGGGGATAGGTTAGTGCTACTTCTGCTTGTGCGATCGTATTATAGTAACCATACAAACCAGCTAACTGACCGGGCGACTCTGTAGAAAACGCAAAATCATTACACAACAAACGTTTACACCTTGCCAATTCTATCTCTGAAATTGGTTCAGTTTGTAAATCCAGCAAATGTTTACTGATCAACGCTTCCACTCTTTCTATATTTTCCGCTTCCAAGTGAGCAGTAATTGTAAACAAACTCGAATCCTGCTGTAACGAGAAATTACCACAAATACCATGCACTATCTGCTCTTCTTCCCGTAACTTATTCACCAATCGAGAACAACGCCCTTCTGCCAAAAGCACCGAAATTAAATCCAACCCATAAGCAGTGCGAACTTGGTCAACTCCTGGCGCTGTCCACGCCATCAACAAGCGAGACTCTTCTATTCTGTCTAAAAACAGTTCTTGACGACGAACTTCTTTAATCGGTGTCAACTTATTTGCTGACAGAGGCGGACAACTAGAACGCGCCTTAAAACCACTAAACGAATTACTCACCAACTCTAATGCCATTCCTTGCGGCACACCACCCACAATTACCACCGTCATATTTTCCGGTTGATAATGGCAAGCATGGAAAGAGCGCATTGCTTCTGGTGTGTGCTGTAATAATAACTCTTCTGTACCCAAAACCGGACGACTATAAGGATGGTCTTGGTAAACAGTCTCCATCATCACTTGGAAAGCCAACCAATCAGGATTATCCTGTGATTGGTGAATTTCTTCCAACACTACATCTCTTTCTCTAAAAAATTCCTCGTCAGGGATAGAAGCATTTAGTAACAATTCTGCCAGATAAGGCAGAGTATCTTCCAAGTACGAAACAGCCGTAGTGATGTAGAAATGAGCATAATCATGACTAGTAGCAGCATTGGTAATGCCGCCCCAGTATTCCACCACTTGATCGAACATCCCCGGAGGAACTTGTTCGGTGCCTTTAAAAATCATGTGTTCTAGAAAGTGCGCCATTCCAGACCATTGTTCTGGCTCTCTAGTCGCACCTGCACGCACCCAAACATCTACAACAGCTACGGGTGTAGCCGGAATGTACTGATGAATAACCGTCAGCCCATTATTTAGCCTGAATACATCAGCCGAGAAGTCTGACAATTTCGGCAATTGAGAAGTCGCGCTTAATCTCAAATCCGGTATTCCATTTCGTTTTCACTTCATGGTAACTCTTTCTGAAGGAATAGAAGGAACAATTTTGTACAAATTTCCTGACAATTTTTGTTAGGGACTGGGGATTGGGGATTGGGGACAAGGGGACTCTTGAGACAAGGTGATAAATCATACCAATGATCCTCGTTCCATTTGTTGAACCTGGGAACGAAGAATGGAGGCTCTGCTCAGGAGTGCAAGATCTGAGTTTACCCCATAACCAATGACCAATGACCAATGACCAATGACCAATGACCAATGACCAATGACCAATGACCAATGACCCAAAAAACAAATTACCCCTGCCTACAGACAGAGGTAATTGATTCTTATTGGTTTCCGCAACGCCGTCTTGCCTCAGTTTTTGACCTGGACTTAAATCCAGGTGGGTGTCTTTGGCTCTAGCTTAAAAGTTTCCGAGTAACTAAGCCCGGTCTACTGCCGCTAAGCTCTCTATAGACTCCCTTATTGAAAAAGCATAGATCACAAAACATTATTGGCAGTCACCAACGCCGCAGAGTAACCTGTTTCTTATTCTATACTCAATTTTCAAATTCGGTACTGGGGACTGGGGACTGGGGACTGGGGATTGGGGACTGGGGATTGGGAAAGTTTTGAGTTTTGAGTTTTGAGTTAATGAACTTCGTCCTTGTCCCAAGAGTCCCAAGAGTCCCAAGAGTCCCAAGAGTCCCAAGAGTCTCAAGAGTCCCAAGAGTCCCAAGAGTCAAGAGTCAAGAGTCAAGAGTCAAGAGTCAAGAGTCCCTAACTGCCGTACCAGATGGATTCTACTTGTTTAGCGAGTTGTTGGAGTTGTTGTTGGGTGGTGAGGGTCGATCGCTCGCTATGATTTAACAGTATGGTAACGTGACCGAGTTTGCGACCGGGGCGAGATTCGGTTTTGCCGTACCAGAGGACGTGGCAATTGGGTATTTCGGCGAGTTTTTGGCGTTTTTCTTGGTAGTCGCTGTGGGAATGTTCGTATCCCAAAAGGTTGACCATTACTGCTGCGTCGCATTTTAAGGCCCGATTGCCTAATGGTAAACCGCTGACGCTTCTTAGGTGCATTTCAAATTGGGAGGTGTAGCTGGCATCGATGGTGAAGTGCCCGGAGTTGTGTGTGCGGGGGGCGATTTCGTTGACTAGGATTTTGCCGTTGGGGGTGAGGAAGAGTTCGATGCCGAATAGACCGATCGCTTGTAAACTGTTGAGGAGGGTGTGTGCGATCGCTTCCACCTGTAATTGTACTGCTCCATCAATATCTGCTGGCACTAATACCCGCCGACAAACTTGGTCTTCTTGTTGCGTTTCTACCACTGGATAAGTAACAATTTCCCCATCTACAGAACGTGCTGCAATTACTGCTAATTCTTTACTAAAGGGAACAAATTCTTCTAATAAAACCGGAGTTTCCCCCATCTTCTCCAAGGTCGCTTCTAAAGACTGTCGATCTTTTAAAATAAAAGTCCCTTGACCATCATACCCATGTCGTCGCGCCTTTAAAACTACCGGAAATTCCTGTGAAAAATCCTCCTGTAGGACAGGCATCTTGCCTGTCACCGCCTCCCCCTCAACTGCAACGAATTTGGGAACTGGCAATCCAATATCTTTGAGATAGCAACGTTGATGATATTTGTCGAGTAATGGTGCTAAAACTTCTAATCTGGGACGAAAGCAGATACCTTGTGATTGTAGGGGCATCAAAGCTTCCAGGTTGATAAACTCATTCTCGAAGGTAATTACATCAGATTTTTTCGCTAATAATGCTGTGGCAGCTGCGTCGTCTATTGGTGCCAAAATGGTTTCTGATGCTATGGCGGCAGCTGGGTCTGTTGCTTGGGGAGTTTGCACTATTAGTTCAATATCTAATGCTTTGGCTGCATCTGCCATCATCCAAGCTAACTGCCCTCCACCAATTACGCCAACCCGTTTAATGCTGTTCATTGCTAATATTTTTTGCGATCGCTAATCATTGGTCATTGGTAATTCCATCACCCATCACCTAATCACCATTATGAAACAATTTTGGCTATTTATAGTTAGTAATATTTACCGTTTGATTGTCAGGATAATTTCTCGACTAACGGGTAGAGGCGCGGGGAAATTCGCCACTATTTTACCGAAAGGTCAATCTTATTTGGTGAAAAATTATTGCGGGATTTATAATTTTTATGTCGATACTACTTATCCGATCGAATCTTCCGTTTGGCTTTGTGGTGTTTATGACATGGTGACGACTAAGTTTTTACGTAAAGTTATCCATCCGGGTGATGTTTTTTTGGATGTTGGTGCTAATTGTGGCGCTTTAACTTTAGTGGCTGCAAGTTTAATTGGTGATGGCAAAATCTATGCTTTTGAACCGGGTGCAGTGATTCGTTCTCGTTTACAAGCAAATATAGATGCTAATGGGGGATTAGGCGATCGCATTAAGGTTGTACCATTAGGTTTGGGATTAACTAAAAGTCAACTTTTTTACCATGAAGACCAGAATTACAGAGGTAATGGTTCGCTACATATTAGTTATGGTATTCCGGTAGAAATCATTTCTCTAGATGAGTGGGTGTTACAGGAAAATCTGAGCAAAATCGACGTAATTAAAATTGATGTGGAAGGGATGGAATATGATGTGCTTTTGGGTGGCAAGGCAACTTTGGAAAGGTTTCATCCACTGATTTATTTTGAAACAATTGAGTTATTTTATGGAGAAACACAGCATAATATTCGAGATATTTACGAATTTCTCACTAATTTGGGATATAAGATTGTTAGACCAACATCACCTCACTTAGAAGTAAAATTTGATGGTGTTTATCCGGCAAATTCTGTGGCAGTTCCGGCGAGTAAATTAGAGCGTTTAAAAATTAAATCAGCCAGGATCAACGACAACCTAAAGACTCACGGGTAGATACACCTGTTTGAGAATTTACCCCGCTTGCTATTCGGCAAAGTTCTCTAATTTGTGAGCCATCTAAAAGCGCATCTGTGAAGTCTGCACCAGCGATATTGGTATTTTGAAAAGTGGAACGTAACAAAATTGATTCAACTAAGACAGCATCGCTTAAATCAGCATCGGTAAGATTAGCTTGATCGAGCATTGCATTAGTTAAGTCGGCGGCGTGTAAATTCGCTTTTGTCATTACTGACGCACTCATCACTGCGCCACGCAAGTCAGCATTAGCAAAGTTTGTTTGGATGAGATAGGCGTTAGAAAATTCTGCTGCTGGTAATGTTTGCCCGGAAAAATCTCGCCCGAAAAGTTGAGCATTACTAAATGATAAGGGAGGGGCGTATTTTGTTGCTGCTTGCGCTGGTAAAGCAGAGAAATAAAGAGTTAGCGCCAGTAGAAATGTTGCCAATAGCCGCAAAATCATAAAAAAACACTTCCATTAACGAGTTTTTCCTTCATTTTTATAGAATATAGCATTTTAACTCATCTTTAAATGTAAATTATTTTATATTCGCCAATTAAAAAGCAGCAAAATCTTGCTATTTATTTTGCTTAATAGTTCGCTGCTCATCTATCAAATTGCAGAAAATAATTGTACTTCTTTCTTAGGTATTATTAATGCTAATAATAATCTCTAACTTTGGCGTTACGATCCGGTTTTTAGAATTCGTTAGCCTGGAAACATAGCAAAAACAAATTTTTGGCATAAAATCAGCGAGGGGCGACTAAATTATGGCTAATAAACTGTTGAAATCTAATCTTCTGTCAATTGGTGTAGTATCTGCGATTTCGGCTGCGGGACTGTTGTTTGGTGGATTAGAAGCTAAGGCGCAAACTACTGATTCTAATCAAATAAATCAGTCACAAACTCAGCCATATCAGAATAATTCTACACCCGCTGGATCTAATTCTCCATCTACAATTCAGCCATCACAAAATGTATCTCCTTCGACAAATACTTTACCCGCTACACCTTCGACAAATAGCACACCTTCTCTAAGTCAATATTCTCCAAATCAAGCTCCTATTTTGAGTGTAGGTAGCCAAGGTCAAGCTGTTAGAGATGTGCAGGCTTTGTTGAGTCAACAAGGTTTGTATAGAAATGCACCTGATGGTATTTATGGGGCGCAAACACAGGCGGCTGTGAGACAATTCCAACAATCACAAAACTTGCCAGTAGATGGTATTGTTGGGCCACAAACTTGGGGCGCAATGCTTAACAGTGGTAACGCTGGCAATGTTGGTACCAGCGGTCAATCTCAGTAATCTAAGTAAAAGATTTGGCAACTGAATTTTAAGTGTTGTAATAAGTCGGAAGTCGGCGGAATGCTGACTTCTGGCTTTTTATTTTTTGTTGATTATAATAATTAAAACTTTTGTATACTCAAGTAAGAGTGTCGTGCTTGCTTTAGTGTTTATTATGATTGGCCTTAGTACATTTGAAGAAGTAATCGGTAGTCATAATAAAGCTTTGGAATGTAGACCAGATGACTATCGCTCATGGTATAGGCGAGGCAATAAGTTGCGAATTATGGGCAAATATTACGATGCAGTTGCTAGTTATGAAAAGGCTATAGAACGGCAACCGGGAGATTATCGAGCATGGTATCAACGGGGAAATGCTTTGGATGATTTGGGTCGTTATGAAGAGGCGATCGCATCTTACAATGAAGCATTGAATTTGTATGCTAAAGATTACTGGGTTTGGTATTGGCGGGGTCATTCTCTAAGAAAAAGCGAACGTTTTGCAGAGGCTATTGATTCTTTTAACCAAGCTTTAGAATTGAAACCAAATGATTATTGGGCTTGCTATAATTGCGGTCATGTTTTGCGAGAATTGCAGCGGTTTGAAGAGGCGATCGCATCTTACGATCGAGCGATGACGATCAGAGAAAATGATTATTGGTGTTGGTATTGGCGGGGTGATTGTTTACGACATTTGGGGCGGGATAAAGAGGCGATCGCCAGTTACAATAAAGCCTTAAGAACTAAACCCTGTGATTTTTGGTGTTGGTTGCGTCGGGGAGATGCGCTACGCTGTTTAGGGAGATATGAGAGTGCGATCGCTTCTTACAATAAAGCTTTAGAAGCGCAACCGAAAGATGCTAGTGCGTTGTACTATAAAGCTTGTTGTTGTGCGAAACTAAGAAAGGTTGAGTTAGCGGTGGAGAGTTTGGGGAGGGCGATCGATCTTTACCCGAAAAAATATCTAAACTTAGCTCAAACCGATGCTTATTTTGACCCAATTCGCGGTTATCAAGAATTTGAAGCTTTGCTGCAATAAAAGTTAGAAAGTTCAACAATTGGAGTTAATTGAAAATGCCGATTATTCGCGTGCCAAAATCCTGGGAAATTCCTGAAAATGAAGTAACACCAGAAGCAGCTTTTTATAATCGGCGACGCTTTCTTAAAACCCTGGTAGGTGCTGGGTTAGGCGCAAGTATTTTGCCGATTGTGGGTTGTCAGGAGTCTGCATCATCAGAAAATGTTGAGTTAAATAAAACTCTGGATAAACCCAAGTTAACGGGAGTTAAATTGAATTCGGCTTTTGCGGAGGTCGATCGACCAATTACCAACGAAAAATTAGCTGGACAATATAACAATTTCTATGAATTTGGCAGCGGTAAATCAATTTGGCAATCTGCCCAAGCATTACCTTCAGATAATTGGAAAGTCGAAGTAACAGGATTAGTAAAAAATCCCCAAACTTATGACTTAGATGATTTACAGAAAAAGTTCAATTTACAAGAAAGAATTTACCGTTTTCGCTGCGTAGAAGCTTGGTCAATGGCAATTCCTTGGATTGGTTTTCCCATGCGAGATATTATCGCCGCAGTTGAACCAACTTCCCAAGCAAAATTTGTCCGATTTAGTTCTTATTACGATCCCAAAGTTACTTATGGCCCGCTTTTAACCTTCGGCAAAAAGTTACCTTGGCCCTATCAAGAAGGTTTGCGAATTGAAGAAATGGCGAATGATTTGGCGTTTTTTGCTGTTGGCGTTTACGGTCATTTATTACCCGATCAACATGGTGCGCCAATTCGGGCAGTTTTGCCTTGGAAGTATGGATTTAAGGGGGCAAAATCAATTGTAAAAGTTGAATTTTTGGACAAGCAACCTGCTACTTATTGGAATACTTTAGTGCCAAATGAATATGATTTTGAGGCGAATGTAAATCCGACAAAACCTCATCCTCGTTGGTCACAAGCGACCGAGAAATTTGTGGGGAAAGGGCCGGGTTTTTCTTGGGAAAGAAAGGAAACTCTTCCTTATAATGGTTATGGGGAATATGTGGCGAGTTTGTATGTTTGAGGAAGATAAGCTTCAGAATTAATGAAATAAATAATAGAACAAATTGCTCTATGAGGCTGCCTAATCCTGAAAGAAGTATCATTGATGAAGAAAAACTATCTGGTTATTGTCTCAATCCTAGTCATTCAGATGGTCAACACAAAGCACGGGTTTTTGCATCAGCTTTAGGGATGGATATAGATGATTCTCAAGAGTTAAGAATTGCATTGATGGAAGCTATCCAAACTACTGATGCTGTTCTGGATAAACGCAATTCATACGGACAGAAATATAGAGTAGATTTTCTAATGGTGAGAGGGGAAAAACAGGCAATGGTACGCAGTGTTTGGATTGTGCGGGATGATGAAGATTTTCCTCGATTGATAACTTGTTTTGTTTTGTAATTAGGAGTAATAATATGAATTCACAAATGAAGTTATTGGATGTGGTAGCATTGCTAGAAGATTTACCAGAATTAGGTTTATATCGGGGTCAGGTAGGGACAATTGTGGAAGTGTATGAACCAGGGGTTTTTGAGGTTGAATTTAGTGATTTAAACGGTCGGGCTTACGCTATAGAAACTCTGAATGCTAGTCAATTAATACTTTTACATTATCAAAGTTTGTCTGAAGAAATGTTAGTTCAAACTTAAGAATGTTACCTTTTTCCCAAAGGCGCATCTTGTTCGTTTATATATTCCCTAGCGAGCAAGATGCTCACACTACAATAATCAGCTTTCAAAGTCCCCCTTATCAAGGGGGATTTAGGGGGATCTAATTCGGTGGTTACTTCTAACAGCAGAGGTTAGAATTGGGAAAAGGTGCAGTTGCTACCTCATTCTAAATAGAATAAAGTCTGTGTTTGACGCAATTATCAAGTTCTACCAAGAACACAAAGAAACTATTGATAACCTCCTTTCTGGAGGACTTCCCGCAATTTTGTTTGGTGCAATAGGCGTGGTTTGGTGGTGGTACCAAAATCACCGCAAGAAACGTATTCCTCACTCGTCTTTTGCTTTCGATGTGATTCCGCCGAAAAGTGAGGTATTGCCAGTAATTTTCCGGGAAGATGATGAGAAAAGTCAGAAAGACCCTTTAGCAGATTCTCGCATTCCTTACCAAAAGCGACTTTTTGATCGCAACATTCAGCAAGAATTAGAAAGAAAACTACAAGAAACAGGCTGGTTATTAATTGTTGGACGCACAGGTTTAGGGAAAACGCGAGAAGCAGCAGAATTGGCACAACTTTTTAATAATGATGGTTGGACAGTACTGCACTTGAAGACGGGGGAATGGTTGGATTTTCCGGCGCGGTTGCCAAAGGAAGTGGAAACATACCCCAAATTGCTGTTTTTTCTAGATGATTTACACCAGAAAATGTACCAAAGTCGTCAAGACATATCACCAAAAGCGGAGAATTCACCTTTGGAAAAGTTCCGAGTACCTTTGCAAGAACGATTGCTGAAAACTCTGGAAACTTACGAAAAATTGTGTGGTAAGGAAGAGATTCGTGTAATTGCTACGGCGCGTAATGAAAAATTTAGGCATATTCTGGATGAACCTAGTGAATGGCAAAAATTGCAATGGGATAAGTATCCGAAATTGTGGAACCGTTTCCTGATAATTATAAAGCTTGGTACAACCGAGGAATGGCTTTAGGAAAATTAGATCAGTGGGAAGACGCTATATTAGCCTATGATGAAGCGTTGAAATTGAAACCTGATTATCATGACGCTTGGTACAACCGTGGTATTGATTTAGCTAAATTAGGCAGATTTTATGAGGCTATCGATTCTTTCAATAAAGTTTTGGAAATCAAACCTGACAACCCTCATGCCTTTTATAATAAAGCTTGTTGTTATGCTGCGAAACATAATGTTGATTTAGCAGTTCAAAGCTTGGAAAAAGCAATTAATTTGAATCCTGATGAATACCGAAAAAAGGCAAGAGCTTTTGCAGATTTTGATAGCATTCGGAATGATGCACGGTTTCAGGCTTTGATGCAAGAATAGAAGAAAATTTTAACCGCAGATAAACGCAGATAAATACAACTAAAAGGTGTTACCATGATTGCTTCACCTCAACCTTCTTACTTCACCCCTGAAGAATACCTCGAAATGGAGGAACAAAGCCCGATCAAACATGAATATATTGATGGGCAAATTTATGCAATGGCAGGGGTAAGCGATTCTCATGTTACTATTGCGGGAAATTTGTTTGCATTACTTCGCAGCCATGTCCGAGGTTCAGGTTGTCGGGTTTATATTGCCGATATGAAAGCCCGAATTGAATCTTTAAATCGCTTCTATTATCCTGATATTATGGTGACTTGCGATGAACGAGACAAGCAAACACCAAATTATAAACGATTTCCTTGCTTAATTGTTGAAGTTCTATCCGACTCTACAGAAGCTTTCGACAGAGGCGATAAATTTGTAGATTACCAACAGCTAGAAACTCTGCAAGAATACGTTTTAATTAACACCAAACGCCAGCGAGTTGAATGCTTTCGCCGCAACAGTGAAGGGCTTTGGGTGTTACAGTTTTATACACCTGAACAACAAATATTTCAACTGAAAAGTGTTAACTTTGAAGGAAGTTTAGCAGCACTATACGAAGACGTAACTTTTGAATAATTAAATAACCTAAAAACTCCTTTTTCTTTTCTCTCTGCGTCCTCTGCGTCTCTGCGGTTCAAATTAATCTCATTTTCCCAAAGGCAAACTAACTGTAAAAGTTGTCCCCACCCCTACCTCACTCTTCAAACTAATACTTCCGCCATGCAACTCCACACACTTTTTCACCACCACAAGACCTAACCCCGTCCCTGGGATATTCCGCACATTTTTCCCCCGATGAAATGGTTCAAATAACTGTTTTTGATCCGCTTCCGAAATGCCAATTCCTTGGTCACGAATTCGCAAAATAGTATTATTTCCATCACACTCTAAACTAAAATAAATGTTGCTATTTTGGGGAGAATACTTAATCGCATTAGAAAGCAGATTTGATAAAATTGACTTAAGCAATTTTTCATCTAAATAAGCGCGACTACATTCCCCAACACATCCAAACCTAATTTGATGGTTCGTACCTTGACTTAAACGGATTTCTTCAATAAGATTCAAACAAAAATTTTCCAAATTTAAAAACTGCGGCTTAAATTCTAATTTCCCTGTTTCAGCACGATTAATAGTTAAAATATCATCCAATAACTGAATCATGGTTTTTACCGAAGATTGAATTCGGTTTAAATTCCTAGTAATTTTCTCATTTTGATCTGATTGACTACTGCTATTTTCTAAAAGTTGCGCTGCTGCTAAAATGGTACTTAAAGGAGTGCGAAATTCATGAGATGCCATTGAGAAAAAGCGCACTTTTAAAGCGCTGAGTTCTTTCTCTCTTTCCAAGGCGAGGCGAATTTCATCTAAACGTTTGCGTTCGGTGATATCGCGAGAATTGACAAAAATTCTGGTAGTTTCTGCATAATCTACAAAGTTCTGACTAATCGCTTCAAAAATTCGCCAAGTTCCGTCTTTGTGACGACGACGAAATTCTATTGATAAAGCAGTTCCGGGATTTTGAATTGTGTTAGTAAAAGTTCGTAAAGCGTTGGTAACATCGTCTGGGTGAATGTATTCAAAAATGTTCTTTCCTACTAAGTCAGCAGAAGCGTAACCTAACACTTTTTCAACTGATGGACTTTCGTAACTGATAGTACCATCAGCGTCAATAATGGTGATAATGTCTAAAGCATTTTCGATTAAAGATCGGAATCTTTCTTCACTTCTCCGCAATGCTGCTTCTGCCTCTTTTCTCTCGGTAATATCTCGTTGTACAGATATCCAATGTGTATACCAACCTGTTTTATCTGCAACTGGAACCACGCTAAATTCTACCCAAAATTCGGAACCATCTTTGCGATAATTAATAACTTCAACTGTGACTGACTCCCAATGAGAAAGTGCCTCTCTAACCTTTTTTAATTCGTTGCGATCGGTTTTTGCACCGTGAAGAATTCGCGGGTTTTTTCCTAACACTTCTTCTAATGTATATCCAGTCATGTTGGTAAATGCTTTGTTAGCATAAAGAATGCGGGGTCCCGGTTCATCAATGGGTGCTGCTTCGGTGATTAAAACTGCGTCATTTGTGTTAACAACTACTGACTGAAGTAGGCGTAATTGTTCTTCTTGGCGCTTTTGTTCGGTGATGTCTGCAACTACCGCAACTAAACCATTAACATTACCTTCGCTGTCTTTTAAAGATGCAGCAGAAAAGCTAATATCTATTGGTGTTCCGTCTTTTTTTTGGCGGCGTAATTCGCCTGTGTAATGAATTGTTCCTTGCAAAATACTTTGTTTTAATGTTTGGAATTCTTCGATTTTATCTTCGGGAACAATGGGATTAGGTCGATCGCAAACTTCCGCCTCTGTCCACCCAAAAATTCTCTCCGCAGCAGGGTTCCAAAGTTTGACGTTACCATTTAAATCTAAGGTGAAAATGGCACGAGGTGATGCAAAAATTAATGCTTGTAAGGTATGATTTGTATGGCGCAATGCTTCGTTAGCTAATGCTAATTCTTCGGTGCGTTGTTGCACGCGAATTTCTAAGTCGGCGTTGAGTTCTTGCAGTTGTTCGTAAAGTTCTGATTGTTGAATGGCGATCGCTACTTGTGTCGCCAATTGTTTCATTAATTCTACTTCTGATTCTTCCCATTGTCGAGGCCCGCTACAATGATGAGCAATCAATAATCCCCAAAGGTTTTCTCCTTGTAAAATAGGAACTACTAATTTTGCTTTCACACCGAATTGTTTGACAAATTCAATTAAGCAAGGTTCAATGTCTGATTTTTCAATATCGGTAATGGCACGAGTTTTACCTTTTGAATAAGCTTGATGATACTCTTGGGGAAATACTTCTTCGGGAAAAGATTGCCCTAAAATTAAGGGCCATTCTGGTAATACTGTTTCGGTAATTGCTGTGCCTGTTCCATCTGACCAGAGGCGGTAAATTAAAACGCGATCGCATCCCAAAAATTGCCTAACTTCCGCTACAGTTGTGACTAATACTTCTTCTAAGTTTAACGATTCTCGAATATGATGGGCAATTTGGGTGACTAATCTTTCTCTTTCTGTTTGTTGGCGCAACACTATTTCTGTTTGTCGCCGTTTGGCAATTTCTCGGTTTAATAGGTAGTATGCTGCTAGTAAAATTAGGAGGTTAATTAGGAGGATGATTAACATTTTGGGTGATGTTGAGAGATTTTATTATTAAAACCGCTACAGACGCAGAGGACGCAGAGAAAAGAAAGAGAGAAAGAATATTATCTGTGTTCATCTGTGTTCATCTGTGGATATCTGTGGTAAAAAATCCTAAATTTTTAGCTTTTGTAATAAGTTTAATCTATACAGGAAATTCCCACCCCAAAAAGGAGTGGGATAATTTGCTTTCACTTCAACAAGTACAGAGTAGGAGTTTAACGTAGTCGATGGAAGCTATAGGGAAAGATGTTTTTGACCGCAGATGAATTTTAGTTGTTGATTGTAATTTTAGCAGGTTGCCAATTTTCTAAGGCGGTTTGGCAACGCAATCTTACAATTTGGTCTGTTTGTTGTGGTAATGCTTGTTCTAAAATTGTCTGAGTTTCAGGGGTGGCAATTTCTTGTAATGAAACAATTGCTGCATAACGTAATGCCCAATCTTCAACGTTAGATAATGCCCAATTTAGTTTTTCTATGCAACGATCGATCGCCGAAATATCATTTGTTGTACTGCCGATTTTTCCTAACCCTCTTGCTGCCATTCTTCGCACACTTCCCTGACAGTGATTGGCAACTTCTATTCCCACAACTTCGATTAATAAATCCAAGGCGCGAATATCACCTATTCGGGCTAATCCTTGGATGATAAAACCTTGAATTCCGTGATCTTTACATTTTAAAAATGCGGTAATTAAAGGTTCTACTGTTTCGCTGCCAATTTCTACTAATGATTCTACTGCTATTGCTGAAATAGCTGGATGATGATGGTGCAATTGTTCAATTAAAGAGGCGATCGCTTCCCCATTACTTACCCCAACTCCCCGATTTTCCGGTAGTAACAATTGATCGATCGCACCCAACAAAAAACTTTTTCCCTCGCCAGATGTCCCATTCTCTGCTTCATCTGCCAACAAAGCTTCTAAAATTCGCTTCAAATTCAACAACTTTAAACTATCAGCGACTTTCGCGGAAATAATTGCTTCTGCTGCGGTTAAATGTCCGATCGCACCCAAATCAAAAGCCGCTGCCCACCGCAAATACATATTATCATGACTGAGATTTTGTACCAACCTTTCTATATATTGCGGTTCCTGAGTTAATAAATAAAGATATCTCGCTGCGGCACATTGTACCCGTTCTGATTTATCCTGTAAAAAAGGTTCAATTAAATCCCGAACTTCCCATGCTTGTAACGTGCCTAAAGCTTCAATTATTGCTTCGTAAGGTTGCTCAGAATGGGATTTTAAAAGAGTAGTTAAAGTGGGAATTGCTTGGCGATCGCCAATCGCTGCGATCGCTTGTACCACAGCTTCCCTTAAATTCAAATCTTCACAATCTAAAGCTATTAATAAATCAGGCACAGCTTCGCGATTTTTTAACTGTCCTAATGCCCTCGCCGCTTGTCTTCTTAAAGGATATCCACCCTGTTCAGTACGATAGCGTTCATCCCGCAAAGCTGCACATAAAAAAGGACAAGCTGACTGCACTTTATTTTTACCTAACCACCAAGCAGCATAATAACGGGTTTGATTATCATCTCCGGTTAAAGCTGCGATCGCACTTTTTGCCGAATTAATTGGTTCAGTCGCGTAAGTAGTAGTCATAAAAATCGTTTTTTATTATTAATTGAATACTATGAGGGACTAGAGATTGGGCACTAGGAGACAAGGAGAAGTTTCTTAACTCAAAACTCAAAACTCAAAACTTAAAACTTTCCTCCTAGTCCCCAGTCCCCAGTCCCCAATCATCAATCCCTAAGCAGGTGTAACACTGACAATTTTGCCGCCCCGTTTATGGATTTCTTGGTATTTTTCCGACAATTGATCGAAGGGTACAGAATAAATTTGGCGACTGCGACGCACCGCAACTTTTGTACCAACTCCGCCTATAATTGCTTCTACCAAATATACGCGAGAATCTCCTCTGTTGGGCGCACTCCGTAAAGTTCCCGCATTGCTAAGCGCACTTCTGGTAGTAACTGTCGGGGGAGTAATTGCATTTGGCAAATTCATGGAAATTCGCAACCGCAGTTTGGAATCTCTCCCTCCATACTGGGCATTATCACTATTTCCATTTCCCCGATATAGGCTAAACAAACGGTTAAAACCTACGGTTTTTTGACCGGGAATTGATTGGAATCCCCGATAAAAAGGAACGGTATAATCACCAAAAGCAGAGCTATATTCTGGGCTATAAATGTAGGAATCGATTTCTGCTTCGTAGCCCTGAGAAGCGTAAATATCAACGTGATAAGCAATCTCTGATTGGTCGTAAGGCGCACGTCCCAATAAGTGCTTATAATTCAATTCAATGAACCGTACTTGAGATTTGTTGTAGAAAAACCGCTCTTTGTAAAATTCTGATTTGGCTAAAATCGCAATAAATTGCCGCACGTTAATGCTGCCATTTCTTAACAAAGCTTCGGCACTGGCAAATACACCACTGGTATACACTCTTTCCCGTCCGAAAACGTGCTCGTAAGCGGCGCGAAAAACTTGTTGCAAATCGTCTTCTGTCCAATTGCGGCGCAGTTCAAATTTTTTCCCAACTGCGCCGCTAAAGCCTAAGCGATCTTCTGTTAAAAGACTCATGTTTTACTGCTCCATTAAAAAACGTTTTTGTCATTGGTCAATAGTCATTTGTCTTTTGTTATTTGTCATTCCTGAATCAATCACCAATAACAAATAACTAATGACAAACGACCAATGACCAATGACTAAGAACGAGTTAGCTTAGTGCGTTGATTGCGTAGTTGAGGTAAATGTTGGCTTCACCTGCGGCATCGCCAGACAAACCATGATTATCACGAACAAATTCTAATGCTGCAACGTACCAGCTGGGAGACAATCCCAAAGCAGCGTTGAATTCTTTCACGCCTGCTAATACATATTCATCGATCGGCCCTGTACCACCGACAACACAGCAGTAGCTAATAGTACGCAAGTAGTGGTCGATATCCCGTACACACTTGTTTTTGCCTTCTTGGGTAGAAGCATATTGTGGCCCTTGCATTTGGGTGGTGTAAGGGAATTTTTGATACACATGGTTAGCAGCTGCTTCTGCCCACTTTTTGCCATTATTATTAAATGCTTTGGCGGCTTCTAATCCAGCACGAGCACGGTTAAAGCGACCGAAAATCGCTTGCATTTCGGTGTTGCTGAGGTAAGCGCCACGAGAATCTGCTGCGGCAATTGCTTCTGTGATCGGGGTCTTCATGATATCTTTTTTCTCCGCAATGCTTTGATTAAGCTGTGGTGTAATCTGAGGTTGTAACTTAAATTCGACATTGTGCAGGATGGCAGATTTGCTTAGCTTCTGCCTTCTGCCTTTTTACTAGGCAACTGCGCCAGCGGCTCGATCGAAATAGCCAGCTAATTCTGACATTAAAGCGCTGCAATCTCCTCTGGTAATACCATTGGAATCGTTAGCGATTTGAATTGCCGCATCTTTCATTTTTTGGATGCCTTTAGCAACTGTGTTACCAGGAGTTCCTAAAGCTTGGTAGGTTTCGCGCAAACCATTTAAGCAACGATCATCCATTGCACTGGCATCGCCCGCTAGTACTGAGTAGGTGACATAGCGTAAAATGAATCCTAAGTCCCGAATGCAAGCGGCTTGGTTACGGTTATGGAAGCAAGCACCACCAGGGCCGAAAACTTGGGGTTCTTCTGCAACTAATGCCCGATAAGCATTAGCGGTAATGGTGGAAGCGTTGCTGGTGAGGCGGTTAACTATGTCCAAGCGTTTGTTGCTTTCGGCAACCATGTTGGACAAAGCATTTACTTGATCTTCGCTTAGGTAAGCACCTTTCTTATCAGCTTGATCAACTACTCTGGAGAAAGCGTCGAGCATTTTCTTAAATCTCCTAAGTTGCTTAGGTTTTATAAATTGCGGCTGTCAAAAGTTCAGCTTGCATAGAACCTTACCTTCCAAAAGTAAAAAAATTGGTGAGGAAAAGGTAAAGAAATCGGAAAGATTGTAACGAATTGAGTAATTTGTTACAAACCGAAACAAAGGCTTAAGTTATTATTACAAGCTTTTGTAAAAAATCTTAACTTTTATTGCGAATCTTAAGCCAAAATAATGTCCACCAAAAAGGGTAAGATTTTCTGAACAGTCGAAACTCTTGCTGCCAGAAGGTTATTAATTTTGGTGATCAAATTTTGCGCTTATGAGAATTCTTCTGGTTGAAGATGATTTGCGTCTTGCGGAAACGTTAGCGGAAGCACTGACCGATCAGCGCTATGTTGTTGATGTGGTGAGTGATGGGGAATCAGGATGGGAACAAGTCAAGGTACTCAACTATGACTTGATGCTTTTAGATTTGATGTTGCCAGAGTTGGATGGGAAGAGTCTTTGTCAGCGTTTGCGATCGCACGGTTACAATATGCCTGTGCTCATGCTCACCGCTTGCGATACCGTCACCGATAAAATTAATGGCTTAGATGCGGGTGCTGATGATTATGTTGTAAAACCTGTAGATTTAGGGGAATTATTTGCTAGAGTTCGTGCTTTATTGCGGCGCGGAAATTCCTGTTTACCCCCGATTTTAGAATGGGGAAAACTGCGTTTAGATCCGAGTACTTACGAAGTGAATTATGCAGATAAACCGCTACATTTAACTCCTAAAGAATACAGTTTGTTAGAATTGTTACTCAGAAGTGGGCGGCGTGTTCTCAGTCGCAGCATCATTATTGAACACATTTGGTCTTTGGAAGCACCCCCAGAAGAAGACACAGTAAAAGTACATCTTAGAAGTTTACGGCAAAAGTTAAAAGCTGCGGGTGCTCCAGAAAATTTAATCGAAACAGTTCACGGCATGGGTTATCGTTTGCGACAGTTAAGCTAAATTAATGAGATACTCCAAAATTAACAACCGCAAATAATCTAGCATCCGAATATAAGCTTTTGTTTTTTTTGTATTCTGCATTTGTTGTTAAGTAGAATTTAGCGATCGTCCCCACATCAAATACGCGCATAGCTTTTCAGTAGGTGTAAATAAATAAAGTGATAATAGTTATCTGAGGATGGGTCAGGCAGGATGCCTACCCCACAAGAGTTACAGCTTTCTTGTCGGGTAGGCAGGAGAGCCGAAGTTGGTTTTCACGGTATATCTATTTAATACCATGCTTAATAAAAGACAAATCCACTGCACCGAAGTTTGTCACCAAAGCCACATTTAAGTTTTCTAAAGATTGCACTAACCACCGCAAATCCTCCACTGTTTGCGATTCATAGTAACTAAACAAAATAGAAAATCGTCTTTCTAAAAGTGGCTTAACTTTGTTGGAAAGAAGAGCGATTTTTAGTAATATGCCGATCGTTCGCCGGGGGCCAAGGTTAGCAACTAAATCGAGAAAGAAGTAATAGTTGGGATGGGTGGGACTTTCTACCAAGAAGTTGAAGAGTTCACTACAAGTTTGCATAATTAGAACATCATTTAATTTCTGAGAGTCTTTTTCAGAAAATAAGTTTTTCAAGTACTGATAAAGTCGATTATTAAACTGATGTTTTCCATATTTCGGATCGACTGAATCAATTAGGTACTCGTACAGATAAGATTTAAACCCTCGATAATTTTGGTTTTTGCTATTTTGAGACAGAAAATCTTGAGCTAAGTCTCGATAAGTATAAGAATCTTTGACTTTACCAACGAATTCTTGCAGCGCCAGATAAAGCTTTTCATCTGTTAATAAGGTAGGGTTTTTAACTGGCGCAATAATTTTGTCTCCGAATTCCGAATCAATTTTCTTAGCGGTTTTCAGGTGCCTTAAAAGATAAAGGGTATATTGAGATAAACTAAGCTCAAATTGTTTTTGTTTCTGTTCCTGAATTTCGCGAACGGTTTGTTTTTGCAGGTCAGAATTTTCGTTGCCCAGCAAACAATGATCGTATAAAAATGGATAGCGTGAAATTAATTGTCCCAAGGGATATTTAGCCTCTTGATTAACTGTGAGAATTTTGGGTGCAAATGCGGGAACTAAACGTCGTAAGACTTTGTATTCTTCACTTTGCGTAAAATTAGAGGTTAACTCGTGCAAACGTTGCACTAGGCGAGAACGACTAGCAATTCCCGAAAATCTGGAAGATGAGTTCTCAAAGAGTTCTATTAATTCTGCGATCGCATTTTTATTTTTTTGCTGCATTTGCCAACGGTTAATTAAAATGTAGCAGCAACGACTAATAATGTAATTAAACTCTTGCTGATTTTCTAAATTAGCAACTATTTTATATAAGGCTGCTTCCACATCCGTTTCAGGATAACCAATGCCATCAATAAATAGCTGCTGTAAGCGTTCGATAATTTGTGCTGGCGCTTCATTCTGAACACAGCTTATTAGGTGTTCGTAGATGATTTTTTCATGGTTATTTTTCATCTTCTGATTATCATTAATTACCGTTATTGCGATATTTTGACTAATTTTTGTGATGCTTTCCCCTTGATAAAACTTATAGAATTAACAATTTTGATTAATTGTAATTTTTAGACAAGCCCCTGACATATAAGGCGATTCTTACCTATTAATTATACAACTTTTACGGAAAACTTTGCTTATTTTTCTTCATTTGTCTAAGCATAATTATGTAATGATTGTAGCTACCAAATGATAATAACATCTATTTAACATATTTGCCAAAAGTTTACTTACTAGCGCCAACGATATCGCTTTTATCTTAGAAGCACAAGGGTTGGTGATAATCAATCATATATCAGCCTTAATATAAAGAGTACGTAAATGTAATAATTTTACCACTTTAAATTTTACTAAGCAAACCCTTATCCTTATTTATAAAGAATATGTAATGTTAACTTAAAAAAGTTGTAAAGTTTATGAGATATCCTGAATAATTGAAGATAGTTGTTTTTTGCCCAGCAAGTTAGGAGTATATATGTCACTTTTGCAACTAATTCTCTTGTTGGTAATTGCGGCGATTTGTGGTAGCCTGGGGCAGGCTTTAATCGGTTATTCAGCTGGTGGCTGCTTAGTTTCGATTATTGTTGGTATTATTGGTGCTTATATTGGGATGTGGGTAGCAAATGAATTTAATTTGCCTGTTTTCTATACTTTAAATATTGGGGGTAAACCTTTTCCGATAATTTGGTCAATTATTGGTTCGGCAATTTTTGCAGCTATACTGGCTCTAATTAATAGGTTAATCAGAGGAAATAGGTAGCTACCTATTGCTGCAAGTAACTTCTAAAATGCAAAGTAGATAAAATATCAACACCCAACCATGCAAATTCTGCAAAAAACCGAACCCAAACTGCAAGAACTGAAAACTCGCCTCATTGAAATTAAAGATATTGAATCTGCGGCTGCTGTGCTCAATTGGGATCAGGCGACTTATATGCCCCCCGGAGGTGCAGTCGCCAGAGGTAGGCAAATGGCGACTCTCAGACAAATCGCCCATGAAAAGTTTACCGATCGAGCTATTGGCGAACTGTTAGAGAATTTGCGTAGTTATGAAGAAAGTCTGCCTGATGATTCAGATGAAGCTAGTTTAATCCGGGTAACTCGGCGTTTGTACGATCGCGCCGTGCAAATACCCGCCCAATTTATGGCAAAATTCTCTTTACATCGTGCAGAATCATACAGTGCATGGGCAAAAGCTAAACCGGAAAATAACTTTGCAGCTGTGCAGCCATATTTAGAAAAAACTCTAGAATTTTGTCAGGAATATGCTAACTTTTTTCCCGGTTATGAACATATTGCCGATCCGTTAATTGATGGGGTTGATTATGGCATGAAAGCGGCTAGTTTGCGATCGCTTTTTGCCCAACTACGCCAAGAACTTGTTCCCATAGTCGAAGCTATTACTTCTCAAACTCCTGCTGATGATTCCTGCTTACATCAACATTTCCCGGAAGCAGAACAAATTGCTTTTAGTCATAAAGTAATTGAAAAAATAGGTTACGATCTGCATCGAGGCAGACAGGATAAAACCTTACATCCCTTCATGACTAGCTTTTCCATTGGTGATGTGAGAATTACCACTCGCGTTTACGAAAATCACCTTGGTCAAGCATTATTTAGTGCGATTCATGAAACTGGTCATGCCATGTATGAACAAGGCGTTAATATAGAATTTGAAGGCACACCTTTAGCTGATGGTACATCTTCGGGAGTGCATGAAAGTCAATCTCGATTGTGGGAAAATTTAGTGGGGCGGAGTCGCGGATTTTGGGAATATTTCTATCCGCAATTACAGGAATTTTTCCCGACTCAATTAGGTAATGTTTCGCTAGAATCATTTTATCGAGCAATTAATAAAGTGGAAAAATCGCTAATTCGCACCGACTCCGACGAAGTTACTTACAATCTTCATGTGATGATTCGGTTTGATTTAGAATTAGCAATGCTAGAAGGAAAACTTGCAGTTAAAGATTTGCCGGAAGCTTGGAACGATCGCTATAAATCAGACTTAGGAGTTGTTCCTGCAAATAATAGCCAAGGCGTAATGCAAGACGTACATTGGTACACAGGTACGATCGGCGGAATGTTCCAATGCTACACTTTAGGTAACATTATGAGCGCCCAATTTTTTGCCGCAGCACTGAAAGCTCATCCAGAAATTCCGGCGCAAATTCAGCAGGGAAATTGTAACACTTTACTCAATTGGTTGCAAGAAAACATCTATTATCATGGTTCCAAATACACCACTGCTGAATTAATTCAAAGAGTAACTGGTAGCAGCTTGAGCATTGAACCGTTTATTAGTTACATCCGTAATAAATACGGCGAAATTTACGATTTCTAAAGGCACTAAATGTAGAGACTTAAATGTAGAGACGTTATATATAACGTCTCTACATTTAAGTCTCTACATGATTCTGGATAAAGTGCAGTATGTATAAGTAGGTGCAAATAAATAAAGTGAAAATAGTTATCTATCAATGGGGTGGGCTCTCCTAGCCCGCCTTTATTTTACTTTATTTAGATCTACCTACTTAATTGACCGAACATGATATCAAGCATCATCCTAAAGAAAGGAAAAAATTTTATCCTTTCTCTCGACATTAATCATACTTACGATACAGGCATTAACCGTACAAATATGTAGCTTGGTAAAAGAAGTAAGTTACAGGAAGGTACTATGTCTGATTTGCTTAATGCTGTGATTAATAGTGACGAGAAAAGTGATTTGCGACATTTTCTCAGCGACTTGCGCCAACAAGAGAAACGATATTTACTCCGCAATGACATCCTGAATGCTTTTGCTAATTATTGCATTAAATATGAAAAAACTCAAGAATTTCAGGAAAATTCAAATTTAGGCAAGTTGATATACTACACTCAGGAAATTATTAGTGAGGATGGCAGCCTTTGCTTAATTATTCGTCCCAAAATTGCCTCCCAAGAAGTTTATCGACTCACAGAAAACTTCAAAATTGAGCCGATGACTACACAGGAATTATTAGATGTACGAGACTTATTGGTTAACCGTTTTCATCCCAACGAAGGGGACATTTTTGAAATTGATTTTGGGCCTTTTTACGATTATTCTCCGACAATTCGCGATCCGAAAAATATTGGTAAGGGAGTACAATTCCTAAACCGTTTTCTTTCTAGTAAATTATTGCAAGACCCGCAAAAATGGTTAGAGGCATTATACAAATTTCTCAGCCTGCATTCCTATAATAATATGCAATTGTTAATTAACGATCGCATCAAATCCCAGCAAGAACTTTCCGATCGCGTCAAACAAGCAATAAAATTTGTTAGTAATCGTCCAGCTGATGAACCCTACGAAAAATTCCGCTATGAATTACAAACAATGGGATTTGAACCCGGTTGGGGAAATACAGCTAATCGAGTGCGAGAAACTTTGTCCTTACTTGATGAATTAATTGATTCTCCAGATCCGCAAACTTTGGAAGCATTTATTTCTCGCATTCCGATGATTTTTCGTGTGGTTTTAGTTTCACCTCACGGATGGTTTGGACAAGAAGGCGTTTTAGGTCGTCCAGACACAGGAGGACAGGTAGTTTATGTGCTTGACCAAGCAAAAAGTTTAGAACAAGATTTGCAAGAACATATATCATTAACCGGGTTAGATGTTTTGGGCGTGCAATCAAAAGTAATTATTCTCACCCGCTTAATTCCTAACAATGATAGCACTCGTTCTAATCAACGTTTGGAGAAAGTTCACGGGACAGAAAACGCTTGGATTTTGCGAGTGCCTTTCCGAGAATATAACCCAAATATCACTCACAATTGGATTTCGCGATTTGAAATTTGGCCTTATTTAGAAACCTACGCCATAGATGCAGAAAGAGAACTTTTGGCAGAGTTTCAAGGACGACCAGATTTTATTGTCGGTAACTATTCAGATGGAAATTTGGTAGCTTTCTTGTTGTCCAGACGGTTGAAAGTCACTCAATGTAATATTGCTCATGCTTTAGAAAAATCTAAGTATTTATTTAGCAATCTTTACTGGCAAGAATCTGAAGATAAATATCATTTTTCTTTGCAATTTACTGCTGATTTAATTGCGATGAATGCAGCGAATTTTATCATCAGTAGTACTTATCAAGAAATTGTTGGTACGCCGGATAGTGTAGGACAGTATGAGTCTTATAAATGTTTCACAATGCCGGAACTTTATCATGTAGTGAATGGCATTGAATTGTTTAGTCCAAAATTTAATGTTGTACCGCCTGGGGTGAATGAAAATGTTTATTTTCCCTATACTCGTGAAGAAGAGAGAATTAAGAGCGATCGCGATCGTCTAGAACAAATGTTATTCACCCAAGAAGACCCAGAACATATTTTCGGTAAATTGGATGATCCAAATAAGCGTCCGTTATTTTCAATGGCGCGACTCGATCGAATTAAAAATATGACTGGGTTAGCAGAATGCTTTGGCAAAAGTCAGGCTTTACAAGAACGTTGTAACCTAATTTTAATCGCAGGTAAATTGCGCGTTGAAGATTCAGGTGACAATGAGGAAAGAGACGAAATTGAAAAGCTGTATCGGATTATTGAACAATACAATTTGTATGGCAAAATTCGCTGGTTAGGTGTGCGTTTACCTAAGAATGATTCGGGAGAAATTTATCGGATCATTGCCGATCGCCAAGGCATTTTTGTCCAACCTGCTTTGTTTGAAGCTTTCGGTTTAACTATCTTAGAAGCAATGATTTCGGGATTACCAACTTTTGCGACTCAATTTGGTGGGCCATTGGAGATTATTCAAGACAAAGTAAACGGGTTTTATATTAACCCAACCAACTTAGAAGAAACCGCAGAGAAAATTACGGAGTTTCTCTCTAAGTGTGACCATAATTCAACCTATTGGCAGGAAATTTCTCAGCGAGGAATTGAACGAGTTTACAGCACCTACACTTGGAAAATTCACACCAACAAGTTGTTATCTTTGGCACGAATTTATGGCTTTTGGAACTTTACTTCTAAGGAAAACCGCGAAGACTTGTTGCGCTATTTAGAATCTTTGTTCTATCTGCTTTATAAACCAAGGGCGCAAAGTTTGTTAGCACAACATATCCATTCCTAAGAAATAGCGATCGCCAAGAGGACAGCAAAGCGATCGCAACTTCAAACAGTAACTCTCACAAATATAGAGATGCTACCCAAATAAAGCATGAACAGTCTTTTCCTAATTTCAAGTTAACTTGTGATTGTTCCGGTTAACTTACCCGAAAGGGTGATCGACGTTTAAATCCCCGACTTCTTGAAGAAGTCGGGGATTTAGTTGTTTGTAGTAGGAACTTTAGTGCTAAACTTTACTACAATATAACCAAGTATACTCAAATGTTCTTGTAAGAAAGTAACATAATAACCTGTGCTACTATGACTTAAACTTAGGAAAGAACTTGGTTATTAAGACAGCAAAGCATTCCAAGTTGCAGGCCCAACGATTCCGTCTACTTTTAAATGGTGACTCTTTTGAAATCGTCTAACCGCATCTTCAGTACGAGGCCCAAAATCTCCATCAACTTTTAAAGAGTAACCTTTTTTATTGAGGAGTTGTTGTAAGTACATAACATCCTTACCTTTACTACCAAGGCGGATAATTGTTCTAGCTGGCATTTTTGTTTCCTCCAAAAATTCAATGTTTGTTTCTACATTTATAAGGTAATTCTTTTATAGTGAAATATGCAGTACCCGGTAGTAGTATTTATCTATTTAGTTAATTTAAAAGCTAGATTATTTCATATAAAAAAAGAGCGATCGCTAACAGTTGAAAAGCGATCGCTCTTTTTAATTACTATCTACTTAAGCAATTGATTTATCAAAACTAACTTAAAAATATTAGGAACAAACAGGATTACTTAAACTCAAGCGGGTAGAGTCCGTTCCAAGTCCTTGGCCCCACAATTCCATCAACTGGAAAACCTCGATCTTTTTGGAACTTTTTGACAGCATTTTCGGTTTTTGGCCCAAAGATACCATCGATCGCCACAGGATAACTTAATAGATTAAGCCGTTCTTGCAATACAGTAACATAACCACCTGTGTTACTATCTGTGCTACCACGACGTAAAGTTGGGAAAGAAGTTGAGTATTCAGAAAGCAAAGCATTCCAAGTTGCAGGCCCAACAATTCCGTCTACTTTTAAATAGCGATTCCGTTGAAATTCCTTCACCGTGGCTTCAGTACGTGGCCCAAAAATTCCGTCAATTCTGGCAGAGGAATCGTAATCTCTGTTATGGAAGATTTCTTGTAAGAATTTAACATATTCACCTTTACTACCTAAACTGAGAGTAGGGAATTGAACATTAGTGATAGATTGCATTTTACTTACTCCAGAAATTAAATGTTTGTTTCTACATTTATAAGGTAATTCTTTTATATTGAAATATGCAGTACCCGCTTGTAGTATTTATCTATTTAGTTAATTAAAAAGCTAGATTATTTCATATAAAAAAAGAGCGATCGCTAATAGTTTAAAAGCGATCGCTATTTTTGATTATCAGCTAGTTAAGGTATCGATTAATGGATGAAAACTAACCGGATTAATTAGTTAAACATACTGAAGATTGCATTCCAAGTTTTTGGGCCGACAATGCCATCAACTACCAAACCATAACTTTTTTGGAACTTTTTGACAGCAGCTTCGGTTTTTGGCCCAAAGATACCATCGATTACCAAAGCATCAGTAAGAAATTCATTTAGAGATTGTTGCAATAAACGAACATAATGACCTGTGCTACCACGACGTAAAGTTGGGTAAGAACGTGGGTCGTCAGGAAGCAAAGCATTCCAAGTTTTAGGGCCAACAATTCCGTCTACTTTTAAACCGTGACTCTTTTGAAATTTCTTCACTGCATCTTCAGTAAGTGGGCCAAAATCGCCGTCAACTTTTAAAGAGTAACCGTAGGAATTGAGGATTTCTTGTAAGAGTTTAACGTCGTCGCCTTTGCTACCTTTACGCAGAGTTGGTAAGGAAGATTCACATTTAGCTTGAACATCAGTAATAGATTTCATTTTCTTCACTCCAGAAGTTGAATGTTTGTTTCTACATTTCTAAAGTAATTCTTCTAGAGTGAAATATGCAGTACCCGCTAAGGTAATTTACCTATTTAGCTAAGAAAAGCACTTAACTATTTCATGTAAAAAATAGCGATCGCTAACAGTTGAAAAGCGCTCGCTATTTTTAGCTATTATCTAATTAAGGATTCAATAAATTGAAAGTAACTCAACAGCGTGAATTAACTGGCGGCGAGTTTTAAAATAGCGTCGCCTAAAGCACGCCAAGTTTTCGGCCCAACGATACCATCAACTCCCAGACCACGAGCTTGTTGGAACTTTTCGACAGCTTTTTTAGTCTTATTTCCGAAGACTGCATCAAAGAGAATTTGATATCCAAGAGCAATCAGGACTTGCTGTAAAAAGCGCACTGCTTCATCAGAAGTACCAACTTTTAAAATAGGCATAGAGATATTGATTGTTGTAGTTTCGTTAGTGGATTGCATTTTCTTTACTCCAGAAATTAAATGTTTGTTTCTACATTTATAAGGTAATTCTTCTAAAGTAAAATATGCAGTACCCTCTAGGGTAATTTACCTATTTAATTAATTAAAACTCTTGATTACTTTAGATAAAAAAATAGCGATCGCTAGCAGTTAAAGCTCGATCGCTATTTTTGGCTATTATCTAGTTAAGGATTCGATAAATTGAATTAAACTTAACAGTTTGAATTAGTAGCGATTGGCACAAGCATCGCCCAAAGCACGCCACGTCATTTTTCCAACTATACCATCAGCCTTCAAACTATGATTTGCTTGAAAGTTCTTGACAGCAGATTTAGTAACTTCGTTGAAGTTTGCATTAAAGTAATCGGAAGTCATATAACCGTAACAGATGAGAAGTTGCTGTAAAAAGCGCACTGCTTCACCAGAAGTACCAGATTGCAAAACGGGCATATTGATTGTTGTAGCTTGAGTAGTGGATTCCATTTTGTTTACTCCAGAAATTGAATGTTTGTTTCTACATTTCTAAAGTAATTCTTCGGCTTTTAAATATGCAGTACTCTCAAGGGTAATTTGTTAAAATTAAGGGTTTTATTTCATATAAAAAATAGCGATTGTCAGCACTCATCTGATGAATAACTCACCAATATTGCTCAGTTTTTAATTCTGAAATAGTCTGACTCAAACAAAGGAAAGACAGCGATCGTGATATATATATCAGGCGATCGCTGAATTTTCACTGTTAATTATTGCTAATTAGCAGAATAGTTAATTAAGAAAGTTCGCTTAACTCCTGCCAAGTAATTGGCCCCACAACTCCATCTACTAGCGCCAACTTGCGAGCGGTTTGGAAAGCTTTAACTTGTTCCTCTGTCTTAGGACCAAATATCCCATCAACTGTAGTGGGTAAACTTTGGAAGGTAAGCAGCCGTTGTAAAACCAGAACCGCATCACCAGAACTTCCGTTTTGTAATGTTGGGAGACCAATCATTAATAATTCTCCTAAAAAGGTATTCACCTCCATAATCCAGCAATTAAACTGACAATCAGGAATATTTTGACAACAAAAAATTTTTTTATTTCTGTTCAGGATAACTTATACAAAAAAATCCGGTTTGGCTAAAAAGACTTTGATTAATTGATTGGATTGTACTTACTCAGAATAGAAAAAGGTAGGATTAATTCAAGAATTTACCCTACCTTTGGATTGGCTATGTTAGCCGATTCCTTCAATTACGGGATGGAAGTAGAAAGCTAACCCTAAAACCGCGTAAGCTGCTAATAGTAAAGTTCCTTCTAACCAGTTCGATCGCCCATCCGAACTAATCGAATTAGCAATTAATACAGCTACAGCTACAGCTACTAATTCAAATGGATTAAAATCTAAATCCATTGGTTGACCAAATACAAAACCAGCTAAAACTAATACTGGGGCGACAAACAAAGCAATTTGTAAACTGGAACCTACTGCAACGGAAACTGAAAGATCCATTTTATTTTTCATCGCCACAGTGACAGCGGTTGCGTGTTCCGCAGCGTTACCAACAATGGGAACAATAATTACACCAGTGAACAAAGCTGTTAATCCTAAACTTTCGGTTGCTACTTCTAAAGAATCAACTAAAAGTTCTGATTCTACTGCTACCATCAAAGTGCAAGCTAATAGTATGCCAATCCATAAAGGTAAGTTAACTTTACCACCAGCTTCTTCGGGAGCAAGATTTGATTCGGCGAATGCTTCTAACTCACCGGGATCTACATCTGCTACACCTGCGTCGTAGAGATAGGTGTGGGTACGCATAGAAAACAGCAAAGTCAATCCGTAAACTATGATGAGGACGATCGCCACCGCACTAGAAAAAGTTTGCATCGTACTTTGGGAAATACCCTGCGAGGTGTAATTTACCATTGTGGGTAATAACATGGCAATTACAGCTAAATTCATGGAAGAAGCATTAACTCGCGCCACTATCGGCTGAAATTCTTGCTCTTTGTAACGTAAGCCCCCTAAAAGCATCGAAAGCCCCATAACTAAAAGCAAGTTACCAATAATGGAACCTGTCAAGCTGGCTTTTACCACATTGATGAATCCAGCCTTCAGCGCCACTAAACCGATAATTAATTCAGTAGCATTACCAAAAGTCGCATTTAACAACCCTCCCAAGGAAGGGCCAACAACTACGGCAATCTCTTCTGTAGCCGTTCCCATCCAAGCTGCTAAGGGTAGAATTGCCAAAGCTGAAGTAATGAATATTACTATCTCTCCCCAGTGCAGGAAGTGGGCGGCAATGGAAATCGGAATGAAAATTAAAAGGGCTAGGAAAATTCTATCTTTACTCAGCATTTAGTTTTGCGTATTTTGAGTCATTCTAATTATGCACAGGGTTAGAGAACTATAAAAGTGGCACAGCATAACAAATTTTTCTAAGGGTATAGAGCAAAATTATAATAGTAAACAATTATTTATTTTATTTACTAATTTTGGCAATTCTTAATTTAAATTTTCAATAGTAGTTAATTTTCGTAAATTAATGTGGAAGAATTCTAAAATTTAGGGTTTAATCTAGAAAGATAAAAGAAAATACCTAATCTCGGTATGTGGCTTTTATTTCCTAAGTAAAAGATCGCTTGTAGTAAGGTTCTCGATCGCTACGGATTCCACTAAATATCTATTAGTCTTTGCTCCCCAGCTATAGCCAAAAAATCACCACCTGGAAGGCTAAAACCCAATACCAAGGCGGTTCGGCAAGCTGTTTAACCTTTCAAATTGGACTTAGTACTTATGACTGCTTTCGCAGATTTACCAACTTCCCTCGCAGGGAAAACTGAGAACATCACGGCATTAACAACGAATAATGAGTCGGGGATCGATCCCCAACAAATTACCGGAGTTTTTGTCACGGTTCACGGACATTTCTATCAACCACCAAGGGAAAACCCTTATTTGGATGCGATCGAACGGCAACCAAGTGCATCACCTTTTCATGATTGGAATGAACGAATTCACCACGAGTGCTACCGTCCTAATGCCTTCGCTAGGGTATTAAATGACAAGGGCGAACTAGTGGGGATCATTAATAACTATGAATACATGAGTTTTAATATTGGGCCTACACTCATGTCATGGTTAGAAAAATATGATTTAGAGGTTTATCAGAGAATTTTAGAGGCCGATCGGAAAAGTGGCGATCGACTAAACGGGCACGGAAACGCGATCGCCCAAGTATACAACCACATCATCATGCCTTTGGCGAACACCAGAGACAAATACACCCAAATTCGCTGGGGCAAAGAAGACTTTCGTTCCCGCTTCCACCGCGATCCCGAAGGAATGTGGTTAGCGGAAACCGCTGTAGATTACGCTACCTTAGAAGCGGTAATTGCTGAGGGGATTCGCTTCTTAATTTTGGCACCTTCCCAAGCCCAACGTTGCCGACCTTTACCCACAGAAGAACAACCGGAATCAGAATGGTTAGAAGTGGGAGGAACACAGATCGATCCTACCCGACCTTACCGTTGTTTTTTGCCCGGAACTGACAAATTTATCGATATTTTCTTCTATGACGGCCCGATCTCCAGAGATATGGGCTTTAACGATGTGCTCAATAGTTCCCATAACTTAGCGGGACGAATCGGCATGGCAATCCAAGGGGATCATCGTCCCGCCCAATTAATTTCCGCTGCTACCGATGGCGAAACCTTTGGACATCACAAGCATGGCACAGAAAAATGCTTGGCTTATGCTTTTACCAGCGAGTTTGCCAGTCGGGGTTGGCAAGTTACCAACTTTGCCCATTATTTAAGCTTGAATCCTCCGACTTGGGAAGTAGAACTAAAACCTGTGACCGCTTGGAGTTGTAGTCACGGAGTCGATCGCTGGCAAGAAGACTGCGGTTGTGGTGGTGGTGGGGGATGGCACCAAAAATGGCGGCGACCTTTGCGCGATGCGTTAGATTGGTTGCGCGATCAATTAATTGAAGTTTACGAGGAAGTGGGGCGGAAGTTTTTCTTAGATCCTTGGCAAGCTAGGGATGAATATATTAAGGTGATTCGCGATCGATCTCCTGCCAATGTCGAACAGTTCTTAATCAGACATCAGTCTCGGAAACTGGAGTCAGGAGAAAGAATTGATGCTTTGCGTTTGTTAGAAATGCAGCGTCATGCGTTGTTAATGTACACCAGTTGCGGCTGGTTTTTTGAAGAAATTTCTCGCCCGGAAGGTGTGCAAATTCTCCGTTATGCTTCCCGTGCTTTAGAATTAGCAGGAGAAGTGGCAGGTGTACATTTAGAAAAAGAATTTGTCGATCGCCTCGCCACCGCCCCCAGCAACGTCGATACCTTCCGCAGTGGCGATGAAGTTTACCGTCAGTTAGTAGTTTCCGCACAAGTAAACTTCCAACAAGTAGCTGCACATTACGCCATTTCTTCCCTGTTTACCACTTATCAACCCGAACAGCAAGTTTATTGTTACACCGCTAATCAAATAGATTACCAATTACAGCGGATGGGTTCCTTAACTTTGGCGATCGGACAGTTGAAATTGGTGTCAGAAATTACTTGGGAAAGTGCAGATTTAACCTTTGCCGTGTTGCATTTAGGCGGTTGGGATTTCCACTGTTGTATTAAGCGGTTTACTTCTCGTCGCGCTTATACGCAAATGAAAGAACAATTATTTGATATTTTGCAACAAGCAAGTGCAGCACAAGTAATTTTGGCAATGGTGAAATTGTTCGGCGATCAAAACTTTAGTTTAGAGAATTTGTTTGCTGAAGAACGTCATCGGATTATGCGTTTGTTAACCCAGGAAACTTTGGTGCGGTTGGATCAACTTTATACCCAAGTTTATCGGGATAATTTTGGTGTGTTGCGGGCATTTCATCGCGACGAGTTACAAGTACCGCAAGAGTTACAAGTTGCAGCAGAAGTTGCTTTGAGTAATCGGGCGATTACGACAATGCGATCGCTAGAACAAGTAATTAGCGATTTAGCTTTTGAAGATCCGCAAGTAGGATTGGCAGAAATTGGGGAGTTAGAAGCAGTTGCGATCGAAGCGAATAGTATGCGCTGTAAGCTAAAAATTCGCGAAGGTAAGCAAATGATGGAACGGTTAATTTTGCGGTTGCTTTGGCATCTATTACATGATGCTAATCCCACCAAAATGGAAGCCGAAATTCACCGTTTAGAACGGATGGTTGATGTTAGCTACCGTTTAAATCTTGGGTTATCTTTGGATCGGGCACAGGAAATATTTGCTAAGGCTTTGTCGAAGCAAATTACGCCTAACTTTGTTTCGGTAAGTGCGGTTTTGGAAGGGGGAAAGGGCGATCGATCTCCCGCTTGGGAATTAACCCAAATGCGTCCTTTAATTCGCCTAGCTGAAAAACTCAAAGTTGACATCGACTTTTGGGTAAGTCAGTTAGTGTAAGAATTTAGATCCCCGACTTCTTGAAGAAGTCGGGGATCTGGGGCTTCAGTCACGAAATTCAGGTGATAAACAATTAAAGGGTAGTTAAAGATACTATTTAACTTGTTTATTAGCCTGTATATTTAGATAGATTTTGGGTGAGTTAGTAAAATAAAGCGATCAAATTACTAGAAAAATTAGACATTTGCTTAAGACTACATTCCGTCAAACATCGATCTTCTTTAATACAAAAAACTTTTTCCGTCAATAAGCAATATTGCTTAAATAAAGATAAATTCACTATTTTACCTGCTATTTAGACAAACATTCAGTGACGATCGTCACAGTCATTAAATACAAAATTTACAAAAATTAATGTTATAACGTAAAAGTAATCTAAGTTTGAAAGTGAACAGCAGCAAACTGCTGTGTTAATTGGCATCGCAAAAAGTTTTTGAGAAAAATAGCCGTCATGAGTATAGTCGAAACCAAACTCGAAGTAACCGAGACTGCTTTTCATGTAGCTGGTTACGAAAAGATTGAGTACAGTCTCATTTATGTAAATGGAGTTTTTAATCCACAAAACTCTGAGATTGCAGACACTTACCAAAAATTTGGACGCTGCTTAGCAGTAGTAGATGCCAATGTAAATCGATCGCACGGACAAAAAATTCAATCCTATTTCCAACACCACAACATCGATTTAACTGTATTTTCTATCTCCATCCCAGAACTAGAGAAAAATCTTAGAACGCTGGAGAAAATTATCGATGCTTTTGCCGAATTTGGCTTATTGCGTAAAGAACCAGTTTTGGTAATTGGCGGTGGTTTAATTACTGATGTTACAGGTTTAGCTTGTGCGGTTTATCGGCGCAGCAGTAATTATATTCGCATTCCCACAACTTTGATTGGGTTAATTGATGCGAGTGTGGCGATCAAAGTCGCAGTCAATCATAATAAACTAAAAAACCGTTTGGGTGCTTATCATGCTTCCCAAAAAGTGATTTTGGATTTCTCCTTTTTGGAGACTTTGCCAACGGCGCAAGTTCGCAACGGTATGGCAGAATTAGTAAAAATTGCCGTTGTTTCGGAAGGGCAAGTTTTTGAATTGTTGGAGAAGTACGGCGAAAAATTGCTGCATAGTCATTTCGGCTATCTTGGCGATCATTCCGAACTGCAAGAGATTGGTCAAAAAATTAATCATCTGGCAATTAAACGAATGCTAGAGTTGGAAGTTTCTAACTTGCATGAGTTAGATTTAGACCGAGTAATTGCTTACGGACATACTTGGAGTCCGACTTTAGAATTAACGCCTCGCATACCTTTGTATCACGGTCATGCTGTTAATATTGATATGGCTTTATCGGCTACAATTGCAGCAAATCGGGGTTATATTACGACTGAGGAACGCGATCGCATTCTCCAATTAATGAGTCGTTTAGGTTTAGCATTGGATCATCCTTTGTTAGAAATCGATTTGTTATGGCGTGCAACTGAATCTATTATCTTAACTAGGGATGGTCAACTACGCGCCGCTATGCCAAAACCGATCGGTACTTGCTTCTTTGTCAATGATTTGACTCGCGAAGAATTAGAAGCAGCAGTAGCAGATCACAAGCGAATTTGTGCTACTTATCCTCACGCAGGTGCAGGCGTTGACGCTTATGTGCAAAGCGAAGAACCGGAATTAGTTGGGAGTCGGGGATGAGTGATAGTGTAGTTAAAGGCGATCGAGCAAGACCCGTCACACCTTTAGGCATTTTGGTAGAAAAGCTGGAAAAAGTTGTCAAAATGGCTGAAACAGCGACAGTTTCCGCTGAAATTAACAACGCACTGCAAGAAGTTTATCAACTAGCCGCTGGTATCGATCCCTATTTGGAAGAAATGACAACCCAAGAATCTCCTGCTTTAGCGGCGTTGGCGAAAAAGACTAGCGAAGAACCTTGGAGTAAACGCTTTAGCGATCGCGCCACTGTGCGACAGTTAGAACAGGAAATGCTTTCGGGACATATTGAAGGGCAAACTTTAAAAATGTTTGTCTACATGACTGGCGCAAAAAACATTTTAGAAATTGGAATGTTTACCGGATATTCAGCGTTAGCAATGGCGGAAGCATTACCGGAAAATGGGCGAGTTGTTGCTTGTGAAGTGGATGAATATGTAGCTAATTTCGCCAAAAATTGCTTTCAAGAATCACCTCACGGCAGTAAAATTTCTGTAGAAGTTGCGCCAGCTTTACAAACTTTGGACAAATTAGCAGCAGCGGGAGAGTCCTTTGATTTGGTGTTTATTGATGCCGATAAAAAGGAATATGTGGATTATTTCAAGATGCTGCTAGACAAGGGTTTGTTGGCAGAAAATGGGTTTATTTGTGTGGATAACACTTTGCTTCAAGGGGAACCTTATTTACCTGCGGAAAAACGTAGTGTTAATGGAGAGGCGATCGCCCAATTTAACCACATTGTTGCCCAAGATCCCAGAGTTGAACAAGTTTTGTTACCTTTGCGAGATGGGTTAACTGTGATTCGGCGAATAAACAGATGAGTAGTGATATCATCTCCTTCTGCTAAGGTTTTGCACCTGTCATTTTAGCCCACCTGCGAATCAATTCGCAGGCTAATAGCTGAACTCCACTGAAGTGGACTGAAAGCTTTTAATCTCAATTATTTTAGTCCTCTTTAGAGGACTTTCGCTATGAGCCTGGGACTTGAGTCCCAGGCGGATTTTGGGCTGATGCAAGATGTGATGTAGTGCTAGGAAATACAAACAATCTCGATATAATCGAAGTTGATCTGATATGAAAGAGCGAATTTTTGGCGGGTTGCAAAATTTAGGGACTTTGGCGCTTTTAGCGATCGCATTTCCCTTTAATTTAACGATTGTATTAACAGCATTATTGGGGAATTTGATTAGTCAACCTTGGCAAAAACCAAGAGTGAAAAACCCGAAACCAAAAAATATTATGCTGACTGGTGGAAAGATGACAAAGGCGCTGCAACTGGCGCGATCGTTTCACGCATCTGGACATCGGGTGGTATTAGTTGAAAGTCATAAATATTGGTTAGTTGGTCATCGTTTTTCTAATGCGGTCGATCGCTTTTATACTATTCCCGCACCGTCGCAAGATCCCGAAGATTATACACAAGCTTTATTGGCAATAGCTAAACAAGAAAACATCGATGTTTATGTTCCCGTTTGTAGTCCGATCCAAAGTTATTATGACTCTTTAGCTAAACCTATTTTATCAGGTTGTTGTGAAGTTTTTCACTGCGATGCTGAAGTGACAAAAATGCTGGATGATAAGTTTACTTTTGCTGAAAAAGCGCGATCGTTCGGTTTACCTGTTCCCAAAACATTTTTAATTACAAACCCCGAAGAAGTGCTGAATTTCGACTTTTCCCAAGAAAAACGAAAGTACATTTTAAAAAGTATTGCTTATGATTCGGTGCATCGCTTAGACATGACTAAATTCCCAATGGAATCTAGGGAAAAAATGGCGGATCATGTTCGCAGTTTACCGATTAGTAAAGATAACCCTTGGATTATGCAAGAGTTCATTCCAGGGAAAGAGTATTGTACACATAGCACTGTAAGAAATGGCGAGTTAAGAGTACATTGTTGCTGTGAATCTTCCGCTTTTCAAGTCAATTATGAAAATGTGGATAACCAGAAAATTTTTGAGTGGGTGAGTCATTTTTTCCGGGAATTCAAATTAACCGGACAAATTTCCTTTGACTTTATTGAAGCGGAAGATGGAACGGTTTATGCGATCGAATGTAATCCCCGAACTCACTCAGCAATCACCATGTTTTACAATCATCCCAAATTGGCAGATGCTTATTTAAATGATGAATCAGATCCAGATTATCCTTTGCAACCTTTAGCGAATAGTAAACCAACTTATTGGTTGTACCATGAAATTTGGCGGTTGACTGGAGTGCGATCGATCGAACAATTACAAACCAGATTAAACATTATCTTACGTGGTAAAGATGCCATCTTTCAACTTAACGATCCCCTACCATTTTTAATGGTACCTCACTGGCAAATCACCTTATTGTTGCTAAAAAACCTGCAAAAACTTAAGGGATGGGTGAGGATAGATTTCAACATTGGTAAACTCGTAGAAATCGGCGGAGACTAAAGGTACGTTGTTGCGCTTCAGCGCTAAAATCTAGCGCTAAAGCGCAACAACGTACTTTATATTTCATTTATCGCAGTCTTTAATAACTCCTTTAGAGAAATTCCTGCTACTTTCGCCATACAGGGAATCACACTTTTAGTAGCAAAAGAACAATACAAACCAGCTTCTAAAAACCAAGGTTCTCCATTTGGATCGATGCGAAAATCAAATAAACTGTAATGACGACAACCTAAAGCTTGATGACACTTTTTAGCTACTTCTTGAACCTTTTCGGTGAGAGGATCTTTAGGGTCTACAATCCAAGCAGTGATATTATCTTTAGCAGTTAAAAACAAGTTACCATCGTCATTTTTTTGGATTTTATCAGCATAATTGCGAATCGGTTTTTTCTGGGGATCTACCAAATACTCTTCAAGAGGTAAACCTACTAATTCCCCATCTTTAACAATAATGCCACATCTGACTTCTCGACCTAGTTCGATAAATTCTTCTACTATTACCTCCGAATCATATTCAAATGCTTTTTGCAAAGCAGCATCATATTCACTAACATCTTTAACTAAAACTACCCCTAAAGAGTTGTCGGAACTTGCAGGTTTCACGACTGCTGGAGGTAGAATTGTGGGAACATCTCCTTTGCGGAGAACTTCTCCGCGAGGTACTTTTACCCCTGCTGCGGCGACAATTGCTTTTGCTCTTGCTTTATGTGCTGCGATCGCCATAACATCAGAAGTATTACCGATATAAGGAATTTTCAGTAAGTCGAATAAACCTCGGTAATAAGTCATTCCCGGAAGACAAAACATTTGTGGTAAAACAACGTCAATGTTTTGCGCTGAAATAAATTCGATCGCCTCAAACAAAGTCATCTGTTTAGCGACAGCAATATCTTCTAAACTCAAAGAAGCAGGAAATCGCCAATTGCGATCGGGTGTAATATATGCAATTAGAAAGTCATAGCATGGATCTGCTGTTGCTGTGAGACAATCTTGAGCATAAAGGCGTGACAAATCACAGTAAAAATCACTTTCAGCAGACCCAACTAAATGAAGAATATGTAGCGATCGCATAATTAATCTTTCTATCTAATAACATTACTTATTGTAGGGTGCGTTAGTGATAACGTAACGCACCATCCCACTGTTAAGAGTGAACAACTGAAGTCGTCACAACGAACCTTAAAAAGAGTACACTCTCCCAGTTTCATCAATATAAACTGATCTATCTTCGTCTGCGGGATTACCTGCTAAACGAACGCGAACAAACAGTTGATTTTGTCGAGGATCAGTACTGTAGTCAAATGCCAACTCTTCTGGTGAATAAATATTAACATTAACGATATCAGAAACTTGACTAATGCTTCCTGCCGTAAAATTAGTTGTCCCATTTGGAAGCAAAATTCCCGCTGCATTACGACCAAAAGCATAATTAACCCGAACACCAGATTGATTCAAAACTGTAATTTTAATCGGTTCTTTAGGGTTAACCTGTGCTTGGGGTTGCCAAAAACCAGAGGAAAAAGTATTTGCACCTGTTTTAGGTTGAGAAAAAACAGCGTTAGGAATTGTTACGGTGATGCTGCTAAGTAGTACCAAAGCGCCTAAAAATCTTATTTTCATCTTTACCTTTTCTTTACCCAATTATGCGTAATATTTAAATTTTGGGTTTTCATTTTAATAGTATGCTTACTGGGAGGAATTTTTATTTTTTATACTAAAAATTTTACATTTGGGAATTTAAAAGCGCAGATCAACGAAGATAAAACTGTAGAGACGTTGTATACAACGTCTCTACAACACTACAACACTAATCAGGTAATTATCAGACGGTTAAACATTCAACGGGAGAGGATTGAACAATGCTTTCTCCGGTTAAACTAAAGGCGCGAACTTCGGTAATTTTTACCTTGACTACTTGACCTTTTAATTCTGTGATGTTACCGGGGAAAAAGGTTAAGCGATTTCCGCGAGTTCTTCCCATGACTTGAGTTAAATCTTTGGGGTTTTGGTCTTCGACTAATACTTCTTCGATGCGGTTTTGGTAGCGTTGCGATCGCTCAGATGCTTTAATAGAAACCAAATGATTTAAACGTTGTAATCTATCCGCTTTCACCTCTTCCGAAAGTTGATTCTCCCAAACAGCCGCAGGCGTACCAGGACGCGGAGAATAAGCAGCAGTATTTAATAAATCAAAACCAATTTCTTCAACCAACTTCAAAGTATTTTCAAACTGCGCTTCCGTTTCCCCAGGAAAACCGACAATTGCATCTGCACTAATCGCCGCATCTGGCATATAATTCCGAATTGTATCAATAATTCGGCGGTATTTTTCGTGAGTGTAACCCCTAGCCATTGCCTTCAGAATTTCGTTATCTCCCGATTGAAAAGGAATGTGGAAATGTTCGCAAACTTTCGGCAATTCCGCACAAGCTTTAATCAATCTTTCGGTAAAATAACGAGGGTGAGAAGTGGCAAAACGGATGCGTTCAATACCAGGGACATCATGAATAAAATACAGCAAATCTGTGAGGGTGTGTTTATGTCTTCCCTCTGGCGTTACTCCAGGTAAATCTCTACCGTAAGCATCAATATTTTGACCGAGTAAAGTTATCTCTTTATAACCCTGACTTGCTAACTCTTCAATTTCCCGAAGAATCGCTTCAGGAGTGCGAGATTGTTCCACACCTCGAACATTAGGAACAACACAATAAGTACAACGTTCATTGCAACCATAAATCACATTTACCCAAGCAGTAACAGCACTATCTCGACGTGGCTTAGTGATATCTTCCATAATATGAACAGCTTCGGTAGCAACTACTTGATTGCCATTAAAAACCTGTTCCAATAAATCTTCTAAACGGTTAGCGTGTTGGGGACCCATTACTAAGTCTAATTCAGGCACGCGCCGCAGTAAAGCTTCACCTTCTTGTTGCGCCACACAACCTGCAACAATTAATGTTAAATCTGGTTGTTCTTGTTTGCGTTTCGCCTGTCTTCCCAGATAAGAATAAACTTTGTGTTCGGCATTATCCCGAATTGTACAGGTATTGTAGAGAATCAGACTAGCATCATTAGGATCTTCCGACCACTCAAAACCCATATCTTCGAGAATACCAGCCATGCGTTCCGAGTCGGCTTTATTCATTTGACAGCCGAAGGTGGTAATGTGATAGCGACGGGGAGAAGTGGTCATGGTTCAGTTAGGCAAAAAGTTAAATATAAATGACAAATCCTTATAAATTATAGATTTTTGTGCTTTGTTTTGGTGAATCGCTTTTGGGACTCAAGTCCCAGCTATAGAGACAAAACCTGCCTTCGCAGGTTTTAGAGTCCGCGTAGGCGGACTAAGTTTTGTGTAGTAGCGGTTTTAACCGCCCTTTAACCGCCTTTTAACCGCCCAAATATTTTTCAACATCCTCTAAGAGTTTTGTAGTTCTGTCAACAACCAATTGACTACTTGAGATTGATCTCCTTGCAGATTTCGCTGTAAAGCTTCGGCTAATAAAGAAATAGGAAAACCTGCCAAAACTTGAGATTCTGTAATGCGACGACTACCATGATTAGCAATAGGAAAAGCAGTAACTTCTGCTTGTTGAACATCAACTACCCAGTATTCAGGAATTGCTAGATCTTCGTATAAAATGCGTTTGCGTCCTAAGTCATCTGCGATCGTACTTTTTCCCAATTCAATAGCTAAATCTGGCGGTGGATAGTTGTCCAAATTAATAATATTAGTACCTCTGGGAACAAGTTGAATCCCTTCTCCAACATAGTAAGAAATATCTGAATGACCTCCAAACTGTTCATAAAGATGTAAAGTTTTCTCAGGCAACTAGGATTAACCTGTTACTTTTCCTATCTTAACTATTTTGAACTATTCAGCACAAATCACCATGCACATTGAAACCTTAGCTATTCACGCCGGACATCAGACAGACCCAGCTACAGGCGCAGTAGTCACACCAATTTATCTTTCTACAACCTTTGAGCGATCGTCAGATGGCAGTTATCCCCAAGGTTATGATTATATTCGCAGCAATAATCCCAATCGAGAAGCTTTAGAAAAATGTGTTTCTCAGTTAGAAAATGGAGCAGTTGCAGCCGCTTTCGCTTCAGGTTCTGCGGCAACAATGAGTGTATTTCAAGCCCTTTCTCCGGGCGATCATGTAATCGCACCTAATGATATTTATTCGGGTACATCTTTACTGTTAAAAGATATCTTAGCACCTTGGGGATTAGCAGTAACTTTCACTGATTTGACTAATCCTGATTTAGTTGCTGAAGCGATGCAACCAAACACTAAGTTAATTTGGATAGAAACTCCTTCAAATCCTTTACTAAAAATTACCGATATTGCCCAAATTTCTGAAATTGCTCATCAGACAAATGCCTTATGTGTTTGTGATAATACTTGGGCTTCTCCTGTGGGGCAAAATCCTTTAAATTTAGGTGCAGATTTGGTGGTTCATGCTACTACTAAATATCTCGGTGGACACAGTGATGTTTTGGGAGGAGTGGTTATTAGTAAAGCTGAAAATGAGTTTTTTCAAAAGATTAGGAAAATTCAAAAAGTTGGTGGTGCCGTAGCTGCTCCTTTTGATTGTTGGTTAATTATGCGGGGAATTCAAACTTTACCTTATCGAATGCGTGCCCATTCCGAAAATGCTTTCAAAGTGGCGGAATTTTTAACTAATCATCCCCAAGTAGAACAAGTTTATTATCCGGGGTTAAAACATCATTCAGGACATGAAATAGCTTTAAAACAAATGCAACTGTTTGGCGGGATGATTTCCTGTCAAGTGAAAGGCCCAAAAGAAAAAGCTTTTGCTGTCGCTGCTGGGGTGAAAATTTTTACTAGGGCGACTAGTTTGGGTGGCGTGGAAAGTTTAATTGAACACCGAGCTTCAATAGAAGGAAAAGGCACAAAAACACCAGAAAATTTATTGCGCTTATCTATTGGTTTAGAACATCCCGATGATTTGATTAACGATCTTGCTCAAGCGTTGGAATAATTTTTTTGTGGGTGGAGGGGCGACGAGTGTCGATCGCCCTCCCATCCCCACATAAAAAGTAATTATTTATTAATTGATTTTTGATTAATAAAATGCTCCGACAGTCAAGAAACAGCCAGAGTTGGAAGTTGTTTATTCTTTGGTAATTCATCAATTCATTTGATTAGGCATAAACGCGAGGTTTACGCGCACCAACAGAAGCACCAATCATCGCAGCTATCAATCCTAGTAAAGAGCCAAATAAAAATGACCAAGCTGCCCTAGCAGTATTAGCAGCAATATTTCGCGCTTGATTAGGATCTATATTAGGCAATTGTGTACCTGGTTGTTGTACTTGATTAGCAATTTCTCCTGCATTAGAAGCTATGACACCAAATGTTCCAGATATACCGCTAACTAATAACCAAGAACTCAATGCTAACGTAGTTGCCCACAGAATTGCTGCGTTTAAAAGAGCCGTTTTCTTGTTCATTGGGCCACAGGTCATAGCCATAATCCAACCGCCTAAGAATAAGGCAATTAGTAAACTAATAATTGACCAAATTCCGACACCCCAACCAACATCACCCGCATTTGCACCGCCTGCGCCAAGACTTAACCCAATAGCTGCTCCTAAAGCACTTAAAATTAGTTGAGTGCTAATAGCGATCGCTATTCCTCCTAAGATTGGGCCCCATCTAACGCGATCGTGATAATCAACTACAGGATTGATAATTGCAGGTTCAACAACTTGATTACCTGGCCGCTCTGAATAATAGGTCATAAAAAATTCAATCCGTTATCTTAACTACATTTTCTCTTGTTCTCAAATAGATTTTAAGTAATAATAATTAAATATCCTATCTATCCTTGGTTAGAATAAATTTATTAATTAATTTATCTTATTTTAACAGCTTAACGACCTCAAACGATGTGTTAATCTATATTTTTAAGATGAAATTTGATTAATAATTACATATTTTAGTTAAATCAGATATCTGAATAATTAAGTGAATTCATCTATCAAAAGATAGAGATGTTGAGAAAAAATTATTTTGGCGATCGCTACCTTTTCCTTCATAAGAAAGAAGTCCCAACATTGAAACCTCTCTAGAGTAGTGACATAACTTGATGTCGATAGGATAGAAAAGTAAATGTTACTCTACAAAGTTGAAGATTTTAACCCCAACTATCGCACCGAAGCCTTTGATGGTAAAGAATTCAAGGGTTTAGATGTCTACGCCGGAAACAGCGATGAAAAAATCGGCACAATAGATAACGGATTAGTCGATGAAACAGGACGTTTCCGTTATTTTGTAGTTGATACAGGTTTCTGGATTTTTGGGAAAAAAGTTTTAGTTCCTGTTGGTCTTTGTCGGATTGATTTTCGTTCCAATCGTGTTTATGCTACAGGTTTGCGGAGTAAAGAACAAGCCGAAAGATTGCCGAGATACGAAGATGGAATGTCAGTTGATTATGATTACGAAGAACAAGTAAGAAATATTTATCGCACTCCCACTGTAGAAGCTACTCCACCTGTAGAAGCGTCATTACCTGTAGAATCAAGTGGAATTGTAGGTGCAGCGGCTCCTGTTTCTCAACCGCAACCGATTGTTAACAAAGCTCCTGATACTACTTACGATCGCCAAGCCTACACTTACGAAAAAGAGCCTGCAATGTATCAAATGAACGAGCCGGATCACCAAGAACTTAAACTTTACGAAGAACGATTAGTTACAAGTAAAAGCCGTCGTAAAGCTGGCGAAGTAACTATTGGTAAGCACGTTGAAACTGAAACTGTAAAAGCTTCTGTTCCAGTCGAAAAAGAACGAGTCATAATTGAACGTAAAACTCCCACAGAAACACGAGTTTCCCAAACTCCTCGTGATGCTTTCCAAGGAGAACAAACAATGCGTATGGAAGTTTACGAAGAAACTCCTGAAATCAGAAAAGAAACTTTTGTGCGCGAAGAAATTAACGTCAGAAAAGAAGTTGCACGGGATACAGTTGAAGTAAAAGATACAGTACGTCGTGAAGAATTGGATTTAGATACTGAAGGTAGTTCCGTTATCAATGAAATACATTCCTCAGAGGAACATTAACTAAAATTCAGCATTTATCACTGATCTTTAGTTAGCTTCTGCTATCTTCAAATACAAAAGAGAGGAGGTTATTTTCTCATGTCCGATCGCTGGCATTTACCATTAATGAGCGCCGTACTTGCTGTTTTAACAGCTTTTTCAGGTTTTATGGCTTTTTTGGGCAAACCTGAACAAGTAACAGCGCAACAAACGGAACAAAATTTTCCTGATGTACCGCCTAGTTATTGGGCTTATCCATTTATTCACAATTTAGCGGAACGAGGCATTATTGCTGGCTATCCTGATGGTAGATTTAGACCAGAACAGCCCATAGACAGAGATGAATTTGCTGCTATCATTCGTCAATCTTTTAATCAAGAAAAGATTAGAAACATACCATCAGGAAGCGCCTTTAATGATGTTCCGAGGAACTATTGGGCAACCCAACCCATTGAAGAAGCTTATGAAATGGGATTTATGGGAGCTTTTGACGGATTTAGATTTCGTCCTCAGAATGAAATTAGCAGGGCACAGGCATTAGCATCAATAGCAAAAGGTTTGAATCTGGATTACGATCGCTCTACCTCATCTTCATCCACAAATCGAGCTATAACTGCTAAGAATCCCTTGGTATTTCCTTTAGCAACAACTGCTTTAATGCAGCCATTATTACCGATAATTTCTCAGAGACAACAACCCAGACCTAATAACGTTGTCGGAGCGAAAACAGCTGCTAAAATTCCTGCACAAAGATATCTCAACCTTTACTATGATGATGCTAATCAAGTGCCGCAATCTTTAGTTAATCCTGTGGCAGCAACTACACAAGCAAACGTTGTGGTTAACTATCCACAACCTCGACTTCTTAACCCTAATCAACCGCTTAAACGTAGTACTGCTGCTGCAATGATTTATCGAGCTTTAGTTTATCAAGGTAAACTGCAACCGCTTTCTAATAATACTCAGGCTACTAAATATTATCCTAAGCCTGTGAAAAACGTTACTACTCCAGCAAAGTAGGAATTTAGTTTAGTGGAATACTACTAACTCGATTTGCTAGTTATGATAATTGAGTTCAAATAAGGTACGTTGTTGTGCTTTAGCACTCTAATTTCAGCGGTAATAAGAGCCCTAAAGTGCAACAACATACTAACTAGCAAATAGAGTTATTATCTTTGACGACCGCCAATGTTAGCAATATTTTTTGCACCTAAGTTTTTCAGGGTATTAATTTCTGCATTTGTTAAACCAGTAATGTCACTAATGTTCATTTCCTGGTATGGTCAATGGGATTCAAAAGGCGATCGCAGATAGCACAATACGTCAACGTGCAGCCCAATTTGGGGAAACAATTCGCGCCGAGGATGGCATGGGGGAAGCTGCCAAAATTATCAGAGATTTACATTTAACTTGAAGTTAATTCTGGCAAAACTTTAGCACCAAACACTTCAATGAACTGCTCTTGTTCCCGGTTAACGTTATGCAAAATAAGTTCATTGAACCCCAATTCAATATCTTTTTGTAACCACTCAATATGCTGCTGCGGATCTGCCGAAATCCGAACGTGATTAAATAATTCTTCTGGTTGGACAAATTCCCCAGCAGCATCAAATTGAGCGGGAGTAATTAGTTCGGTTAACATCTTGCTTTTAAAGATGTTATTTCGCCATTGGTGATAAGCACCTTGTAATGCTTTTTCCTCATTACTATCATAAGAAAGCTGTACTTTTAAAATCATTGGTTTGCCTTCTCCACCACCTCGACGAAAGGCATCAACGACTTTTTTTAACTTTTCTGGTGGGCGAGAAGTGGTAATTAATCCATCTGCCCAACTTCCCAACCATTCAGCAGTTTCAGGAGTAATTGCCGCCCCAATAATTGCCGGGAAAATTTCCGGGCGAGTGTAAAGTTTGGCATCTTCAATGTTTACTAAACCGTGATGGGTAACTGTTTCTCCTGCCCACAGAGCACGGATAATATCAACACATTCTTTTAAACGGGCGTTGCGATCGCCTTTTGTAGGCCATTTTTCCCCAGTAATATTTTCATTAAGCGCCTGTCCGCTACCCACAGTTAACCAAAAACGACTGGGAAACATTTGGGCTAAAGTTGCCGCAGCTTGGGCAATAATTGCTGGGTGATAACGTTGTCCAGGGGCACAAACAACTCGATAGGAAAGTGTTGGTGTTGCCTGCATTGCTGCACCTAACCAAGACCAAGCAAAACCGCTTTCTCCTTGCGCTTCTGACCAAGGATGAAAATGGTCTGAGGAAAGCGCCAAAGTAAACCCAGCTTGTTCTGCTAATTGTACATATTTCAACAATTCACTAGGTTTGAATTGTTCGTGTGATGAGTGATAACCAATGTTAGCCATAATTTTCAGTTTTAGATTGTTAAAAAGAGTTGTATTTGTAAGGTGCGTCAGAAATTCTCACCTTAATGCTCTCGATAAAATCTATGGTCTGACGCACCCTACTAATTGTTAACGCATTCGGTTAACTCTAAACCAACGATAACCGTAAGCTTCTAATGGAATTGAGCTAAGATCTCCATCAAGGGAATCATATTGGCGATCGCCAAATAAATCGAACAAATGAGTGTAATTATTCGCTTTCAACGACACTCTACAAGGTTTGTCAGCTAAATTATGTAAAGCAATAACTGTCTTACCTTGCCACTCACAACTATGAGCAAAAACCGCAGGTTCATCAGTTTCTAAAATTGCCCATTCACCCCAACCCAATTCCGGGCATTGTTTGCGAACTCGAATTGCTCGTTCCATCCAGTTTATTAACGAATTAGGATCGCGTTGTTGAGAGGAAACACTCACTTTTTCATAGCCATATTCTCCACCTTTAATTGTTGGTCTAGTCAGTTTATCTGGTTCAGCTTTAGAAAAACCACCGTTCTTTTCATCTGACCATTGCATCACTGTGCGAACACTATTTCGATCGGGTAAAGACAAATCATCGCCCATACCAATTTCTTCACCGTAACGGACTAAAGGTGTACCGGGAAGGGTGAAAAGTAAACTGTAAACTAACTCAATTTGACAGCGATCTCCGCCCAACATTGGTGCTAATCTGCGGCGAATTCCATGTCCGTAAAGCTGCATATTTTCTTCCGGTGCAAAGGCAGCGAAAATTTCCTGTTGTTCAGATTTACTTATGCGATCGAGCGTCAATTCATCATGATGACGAACAAAATTCAACCATTGACAATTCTCTGGAATTTTCGGCAGAATTTTCAACCCATCTCGCAGAGTATTTGCATCTTTTCGTGCCAGTGCCAAAAACATATACTGATTCAACAAAAAGTTGAATAGTAAGTGCATTCTGTCACCTTCACCGAAATATACAGGAATATTTTCTGATGCAACATTTGCTTCAGCTAATAGTACAGCATCACCTCGACGCGATACTAAAAAACTGTGCATTTCTGCCAAAAAACCTTCTAGTTCTTCTGGATTAGCACCTTCAATGCCAATTCCTTTAATTAAAAAAGGAGCCGCATCAATGCGAAATCCAGACACACCAAGTTCAAGCCAAAATCCCATAATCTTGCGAATTTCCTCTTGGACTTTGGGATTGCCAATATTCAAATCTGGCTGTTCTTTGTAGAAGTGATGCAGATAGAAAGCTTCGGCTTTTTCGTCATATTCCCAGATACTATCCTCAGCATTGGGAAAGGCGAGTAATGCAGGATCAGTATCTTTTGGTGGGTTTTCTTCCCACACATAGTAGTCACGATATCGAGAGTTTTTATCGCTACGTGATGCTTGAAACCAAGGATGTTGAATTGAGGTGTGATTAACTACTAAATCGATAATTACCCGAATCCCTCTTTCCTTGGCTTGGTGCATGAATTCAACGAAATCTCCCAGCGTTCCTAAACGTGGATCGACACCGTAATAATCCATGACATCATAACCATTATCTCGATTAGGAGAAGGATAAAAAGGTAGTAACCACAAACAAGTAATTCCTAATCCAGATAGATGATCTAAGCAATTAGTAAGTCCTGGAAAATCACCGACACCATTGCCATCTGAATCTAAGAAAGTTTCGACATCGAGAGAGTAAACAATTGCGTTTTTGTACCAATGATTTTGCATGATTTACTGTTTTTAATTACTGCTGGCGTATGCGATCGTACTAAGTAAAGCGTTCTCCGATTGCCGGGAATCTAGTCTTGTATGTTGCACCACAATTGGCACGTCAGAAATAAACACGCTGGCGTAATCGGTATCACGAGGAATTGGTTTAGGATCGGTTAAATCATTAAAGCGCAAATGCAATGTCCGTCTGGCGGAAACTGTTACCCGATAAGGGCCTACAGGTTCTTTCTCTTTGAAATAAATGGTGATTTCTACATGAGCATCCTGTTCACCAGTATTCAACAAACAAGCAGTTTCATGACTAGTAAATTGCGGTTCTGGGCCATTACCGTAAGCAGGAATGTAGCCTTCTGCGATCGTCCAACAAGTATTTCCAATTGGTTTGTTCATAGTTTAACTCCTTGCTAGTAAAATCTGAAATTTAATATCAATTAGCGTGCTGTTTGCCAACGATCCAACACATCTTTAATTACAACTTCTCTAATCCAAGTTTGCAGCACAATCAAAATTGGTAATGCTAAAAACAAGCCTAAAAACCCAAATAAAAATCCAAAAGCTGTCAAAATAGCCAAAGTATAAGCAGGTAACAAATATACCTCCTTTTCCATCACTATAGGAGTTACAAAATTACCTTCAATCTGTTGAATTAAAGTGTAAAGTATGATTACAAAAATAGCTTTTATTGGAGAATATAATAAAGCCAGCAACAGTGGCGGAACTACACTTAAAATTGCTCCAATATAAGGAATTAAAGCCAAAATAGTTGCTAAAAGTCCATTGACAAAAGGCAAAGGCACATCTAAAAACCATAACCCAATAGTGGAAGTTATCCCAATAAAAGTCATACTCAACGCTACTCCTTTTAACCATCCAATTAAACCTTTTTCACAGTCATTTAAAATCTCATCTACTCGCTGACGGTAAAACGCCGGAAACAGCGAGATGAATACTTTCCGATAAGGTTGTGGATTGACTAAAAGCATTATTGTTAAAACAACGATTAATAAAAAGTTTAAAACTAAAGTTAAAGAGTTTGATAAGACCAGATATAAATTAGTAATTATCCAAGTAAAAAATCGTTGTAGTTCTGTAGTTAAATCATTAAAGCTAGGAATATTATTAACAAATTGGCTGGGAACTCTTGCTTGTAACCAATTAGTCCAAGTTTGAATTTTATCTATGCCAAAAGGTATCAGTTTTACTAGTTCTTGAAATTGTTTGGTTAAAGGCGGGAAAATTAAGAAAAAAGATAAAAATACAATTGTGATTACCATCCCAATAGTTAATGTAAGAGCAATACCTCTTTTTGCTCCTGACTGTTGCAGTCGTTTTACTACTCGATTAAGTGCAGTGGCAAAAACGACAGATGTAAAAAAGATCAGGATAACTTCTCTAATTTCCCAGAGGATATAGAGAGATACAACTAAAGCGAAAAAACCGAGCCATTTTCCTAAACTCATAAAGCCGCCTTTTACTCGACAACGCTTAATTGTGCTAAAGAGATTTGTTTCATAGTAATTCTCAATTGAACAACAGTTTTTTGTGGGATTTAGCTTGCACTACCTGAACCAATAATTCCAGTTAATTGCAATAGGTAAATGACAGCAAACACGCCAAAAAATAGCCCAGCAATTACCGTTCCACCCAAAGACCATACTGAGGGTTTAAGTTCTTTAGGTAACATTCGGTGATTCAGATAAAGCGTTAATCCGGTAACAACTGGAATATGCGCCGCTTCAATTCCTCCTGCTAATTGAAGTAAACCAACTGGTTGACCAAAAATTAGGTAAATTGCGATCGGTAAAGCTGCTACTAAGACCACAATGTAGGTTTTTTGTAAAAGCTTTTCATTTGTCCAACGACCGCGCACACCAAAGCCTTGTAAAATTATTTGAGTGCCATCAGCAAACATTCTGCCAAAGCCATCTTGAACGGAAAGAGTGGTGCTACAAAAGGTAATAAAAACGATCGCGATCATGAACCAAAAACCAAATGGCCCCCAAAGATCGCCTAATAAATTACCTAAAGTTTCCGCCACTTGATTTTCTTTTGGAACTAACCCTTGAGGACGCAGTAATTCTCCGCCGAGAATCAAGAAAGCTAAAGCTGCTAACAGCGCCCCAACAACCGCTAAAGTGTTAGATAAAGTCATTAATGTTATCCAACCACGTAAGCGTTTTTTCTCTTCATTACTAATTTCATTAGCTTGGAGAGGTTGTTCTTGATTTAATCCAGCAGCACCATATCCTCTGGCATCTACCCAATAGGAATACCACATTAATCCGGCGGCTCCTGCTAACATAAAACCTAGCCAAGGGAGAATTTCTTGATATTTCACATCGGCTGGTATTTGTGGAAGCAAACCAGCAGCTAATTCTCGCACATTGGGAAATACAAGAGAAGCCGCAACAACAACAGCAATTGTCCGAGCAATACCTATATAAGAGGAGATTTTTTCTACTACGTTATATTGCCCCAGAAAAACAATTGCTGCGGTGACTAAGATAATAATTACTGTCCAAAGTTTGACGGTTCCTCCTGTGACCAAAATTAATGCTGTAGCGGCGGCACCTGCTAGTCCGGCAACAGTGGCGATCGCTACAAAGAACTGTGGCACTAAAATCAACCAAATTGCCCAATTTTTTGGCCCCGGAAGTCGTTTAAAACCTTCTAAAATTGTCGCCCCCGTACAAACAGAAAACCGCCCAACTTCTCGGTTAATAAACCACTTTAAAACCACTGCTGCTAGTAACGCCCATAACAAAGAATAACCGTAAAATGCGGCAATTCTCGGAGTAAAAAGTAACTCACCAGAACCAGCTGCTGAAAGCATCCATAAAAAACTAGGCCCTAACCATAAAAAGCGTGTCCATCCTGTTGGTGCTTTTGGTATTTGTTGTTTGTTTTCCTCTTGCTCTTTATCTGTCTGCGCCGAGGCAGAAAGATGATTTTTGTTTGTCATTTTTGTGCCATCTCCTAATCTTGCTGAGATTGACCTTTGAGAACCTCTGCGCTGGTAATTCACGCAGAAAGTCTTTGATCAAACATGGCTTATTTTGTTTTCAACTACATTGCAAATTAGGCAGTTCACTAGAGAACTGTAGCCTAAGATATTCTCGGTAATATTTGGTATTAAGTTTAGAACTTGAAAAAGCTAAATGGCATCTTTTCCTTACTGCCACAAAAACACCCAAGGAAAATTAATAGATGTCAAATTCGTTCTCCCTTGTCAGAATAGCTGTGATTATTACTATCAGCCTCTACTAAAAGAAGGGTTTAATTTATATCTAAAGATAGAGTTATATTTCTATTTGTGAAACTATTTGTTCAAAGGACAAAAAACAACAGGGTAAGTATGAAAGGAGCTTTTACCATTCTCCTTTCATGCTTACCTAAGTTATATTTTGTGGTTTATTGATAAACAGCAGAGGGATACACTTGCGTAGCAATTACTACTGGTTTATTACTGTATTCTGCTTCTAGTTTTCTTTTCACATTCAAGTCCCAAGTTATGTCATAGTCTCGTTCAATTTAAATAGTATTTAACAATTTTCGATCGCGTGGATAACCCTTTGATATTCCTCTTGGACATTTAAACAATCTTGTTCTTCAGATAAACCTTCTCGACTACCTCGAAAAATCATTTCTGCGTGCTTATATAGATGAGATTTATATTTAGGATTGTCCGTATAACTGGCAATAATAGCTATTGAGTCCAACAACTTTAAATTCACAGCTAAATCCGATTTACCATATATTCTAATTTGATTAAAAGCACTATCAACTAATTCAGAAAAACTTACTGTTTCGGCAATTATTCGCAAATTCTTTTCTTGATCGTAACGGTAGGGTGAGGGGAATTTCCTTTGGCAAAGATGGCATAGTCCAGAGGTAATGCGATCGAGACAACGAATCGCCGTAAAAGGGTCATTAATCCCCGGAGAAAGGGCACGCATGGCAATTTCTACTAATTGAGCGATCGGAAATTCAATATCTTGTTGTTCGGTGCGTTCTTTGCCGAAAATAAATACTTTATCTATTTCGTCAATAACTTTTTTATTTACCCTTTTATCGGGGTAACTCATTACTAAAATTTTACCTTTGATTATAAATTCCCCAGGTTGACTTTTGAGATGTAACAACAAATCATATTTACCAGCAATTTTCATCAATTGTTCATGATCGATGAATTGTAAATAACCTGTTTTAGTAGAGCGAATTGGGTAAGCTGCGTCAGCAAAATTTTCGGGAATTTCGGCAACTATTCGTTCTAGTTTATCTTTACCTTCTCCAACTTTTTCAGGATACAAATTCTCGATCGCTCTATGAAAATCTATACTCACATTCTCAATTACATAAGATGCTTGAATAATCGTCGAAGCATGATGAATAAAGAAAATTAGCACAGCAATGCTGGCGAGTGCCAATAAAAGTCCCACTGTTACTGAAAGCTGCGGTACAAATAGCTTATAATCTTCTCCTCGCACTGTTCGCAGAATCAGCAGACAGTAAATAAATGTGCCAATAAATGTTCCTAAAACAATTTGATTTCCCGTATCTTGCATAAAATTTCGCAGCAGTCGGGGGCCAAAATTAGCAGATGCTAATTGTAGCGCCACAATAGTAATAGAAAAAGCCGTAGCTGCTACACTTACCATTGAACCTGCGATCGCCGAAAGTAGCGATCGCGCCCCCTCTGGCCCACCAGTATAAATCCAACTCCATTCCTCCATTTTCACCTTATCCATCCGGTCAAGGGTGAGCGTAGAAAACGCTAAAATAATTCCCCCTAAAACCATCAGAGATGGTAAAAACCAGTAGCTAGAATGCAGTGAATCCCACAGCTTATTTAACTTAACATTTTTCATGACTTATTATTAGGTGAAGATTGATTATTGCCATTTTTTTTTGTTTGTAATTCAACTAATTTTCGCAAAGAACCGCCTATGCTGCGGGGTTTTGGCGCTGCATTTTTGCCAGCAGGCCAACCTTCACGTTGACGGGTGCGATCGCCATCTGTCTCCTCTGTTTGGTCATGAAACAGAATTTGTTGCGTCGGAAATGGCAGATCGATTCCATGAGCAGTCAGCTTATTTTTAATCCCAGTTAAAACTTTATCTTGCAACTCCAAAGCATCAGATCTTCGCGGAGGTTGAATCCACCAACGAGCACGAATATTCACAGTACTTTCAGCTAAATCTACCACAATTGCATCCGGTGCAGGTTCTCTTAAAACATCTTGGATTTCATACATTGCTTCCAGAATTAATTGTCTAGCTTGTTCAATATCATCACCATAACCAATGCCAATATCGTATTGTAACCTCCGGTTTTCAAAAGCAGTATTAACCGTTACTGAATTAGTAAAAAGTTCGGAATTTGGAATTACTATCCGTCGCCCATCATAAGTTCTAATTGTTGTCGCTCTAGTTTCGATATTTTCCACAGTTCCCTCAAAATTCTTAAATACAATTTGGTCATTAATTTGAAAAGGTTCAGTTAACAAAATCAAAATTCCGGCTAGAAAGTTTTGTAAAATATCTCGAAAAGCAAAACCAATTGCTACCCCACTGATTCCCAATAATTGCACCAAATCATTAGCTTTTATCGAAGGAATCACAATAGATAGAGCCACAAACAACCCCACCAAAACTATCGCTCCCTGTGCTAACCTTCCTAGCACTAATCCTAAATTCCGCGCTTGGCGACGATTGCGTGTTAAATGTCTGACTATTCTTTTAACTGATCTACCAACAAAGAAAAAGATGAAAAAGACGATTAGGGCGATCGCTATATTCGGTAATAGAGCTAAGAAATCATTAATCATGCTCTGCAACTGTTTCCAAGCTGCTGACAGTTGTATATTCATTACACTTCCTAACTCATCAGTTACTACTGCTGTTATAAGCAAAATCAGCAACTTAAAAATCTACCAGAAGTGTTATTCCAAGTACGTTGTTGCGCTTTAGCGCTAGATAAGAGCGCTAAAGCGCAACTACGTACCTTTTAATCTCGATTTACTAAAGTTTGAATCTCCTGACGTAAAGCCATAATTTCCTTTTGCAATGCTACAATTGACTTTGCTCCTGCTATCTCACCTTCATCACTATCAGCATCACGACCAATAAAAAAT